>NZ_JBJZOG010000018.1:0-83523 GCF_047200535.1 Micromonospora mangrovicola
GACTGACCAGGTGGTTCCGGATGGATCTGGACCACCTCCTGAAGCGTCGGGAGGCGCACGCCGACCGACCGCACGCCGACCGGCCGCGCCGGCGACCGACGGCCGAGGGGTCGGGCGGCGGCCGAGGGGTCGGGCGGCGGCCGAGGGGTCGGGCGGCGGCCCGGGCGGCGTTGAACGCATCGAGGCAGCCGTTCCCGGCGGTCCGACGGTGACCGGGGCAGTCGGGGGCGGCCCGGACGGCATTGAACGCATCGAGGCAGCCGATCACGACGATCCGACGGCGGCCGGGGCGGCTGCGGGCGGCCCAGGCAGCGATGAACACATCGAGGCCGCCGATCACCACGACCCGGCAGCGGCCGGGGCGGCCGGACGGCGTACAGGCGGTACGGCCGGTCCAGGTGCAGGGGTCGGCGGGGCGCGCGGGCCCTGGTGCTGAGTCGTTCGCGTCATCAAGTTCGTAGCGACACGAACAGCCACGCGCCAGTGCCCGCGCCAGCACCAGCACCAGCACCGGCCGGTTCGAGTCCTCTCACGCGGGTAGCAGCCCCCATGGCGGCACCGGTGAGGGGAACTCGGGCATGCGGGACCGACCTGGCGCGGCCGGCGTCAAGGTCGCGCGGCGCGCGGCCGGTGGTGTCGCCGGAGCTGTGGTCTTCGACACCATCGCGGCGCCGGCGCCCACGTGCGTCCGGTTCGCCCACGCGCGTGTCGCGCCGGACAACGTCGGACTTTCACCCCTGGTGGGGGCGGGGGTACGGGCGCGGCCAAGCGGCCCGGTACGGCGGGCACCGAGGTGCCGGGCGGAGCTCCCTTCGGTGGGGCGAGGCAGCGGCCGGGTGGATACCGTGTACTGCGGGACACGGCGGAGGGACGGATCATGCGGGCACCGGCGGATCGAGAACTGGACCGGGCACTCGGCAGGCGGATGTGGCGGATGACGGGACTGGCCGCGGTGGCCGGCCTGGCGTGGGCGGCCCGGGACGTGCCCGCCCAGCTCGGCGGCCGGCTCACCGGCGCCCGGGCGGAACGCGCCGCCCGCTCCCCGCAGTACCGCGACGGCACCTTCCACAACGCGGCGAGCACCCGCACCATGGTCGCCGACCCGGGCCGCAACCTGCTCAAGGAGCTGATCTTCGGCAAGCAGAAGCGGCGGCCCACCGCGGCCGTCCCGCTGCTGCGCCCGGCCGACCCGGCCCCGACCGACACCGAGCGGGAGCTGAGCGTGGTCTGGTACGGCCACGCCTCCACGCTGATCGAGATCGAGGGGCACCGGGTGCTGCTCGACCCGGTCTGGAGCGACCGCTGCTCCCCCTCGGTCGTGGTCGGTCCGCGCCGCATCCACCAGCCGCCGGTACGCCTCGACGAGCTGCCCCGCGTCGACGCCGTGCTCATCTCGCACGACCACTACGACCACCTCGACATGGCGACCGTGCGCGGGCTGCTCACCCACCAGTCCGCGCCGTTCCTGGTTCCGCTCGGCGTCGGCGCGCACCTGGAGCGGTGGGGCGTGCCGGAGGAGCGGATCGTCGAGCTGGACTGGTCGGAGCAGCACCGGATCGGCGGGCTGACCATCACCGCCACCGCCGCACAACACTTCTCCGGGCGCGGGCTGCGCCGCGACGGCACGTTGTGGAGCTCCTGGGTGGTCGCCGGGGCGCACCGGAAGGTCTTCTACACCGGCGACTCCGGCTACTTCGACGGCTACGCGGCGATCGGCGCCCAGCACGGTCCGTTCGATGTCACGCTGATGCAGATCGGCGCGTACGACCGGGCCTGGCCGAGCATCCACATGTTCCCCGAGGAGGCCGTCGCCGCCCACCTCGAGCTGCGCGGCGGGCTGTTCATCCCGGTGCACTGGGCCACCTTCAACCTCGCGCTGCACGACTGGTCCGAGCCGGTGGACCGGCTCTGGGCCGAGGCCAAGGCCCGCGACGTCCGGCTGGCGGTGCCCCGGCCCGGCGAGCGGGTGGCGGTGGACGACCCGCCGGCGGTGGACGGCTGGTGGCAGGCGGTCGCCTGACGCCTCGGCGGGACGGGCGGCTCAGAGCACGAAGGCGTCCGTCCAGAGCGCGCCGGAGCGGCCGGAGAGCGCGTCCAGCATCGCGACCGCCTGACCGTCGGTGAGCTGCGCGACGAAGTCGACGATGGCCCGGCCCCGGGCCCGGCCGATCCGGTCCGGCGTACGCGGATGCAGTTCGGCCTCGGCCAGCTCGACCAGGTCGTGCAGCCGGCGGGGCAGCCGGGACTCCTCCTCCGGGTCGAGCAGCCACTCCCAGAGCGCCTCCACCAGGGTGCCCAGCAGCCGGGCCTGCCCGCGCTGGTGCAGGGCCAGGTCGGGCCGGGCCAGCACGAACCGGTGGTGGACGAACTTGAGCACCTGCACCTCGTGCCACTGCGCCTCGGCCAGCAGCACGTACCCGGAGCGCACGCCCGGGTCGGCGGTCACCGTGATGGCGTCGACGAAGCGGGTGGACCAGCGGGCGGAGAACCGGGCCACATACTGCTCCGCCTCGATCGAGCCGTCGAAGGGCAGCGCCAGCAGCCCCTCCACCAGTTCCTCGCGGACGTGCTCCACGGCGGCGGCGAACGCCTCGTCGTCGGCGATCCAGGCGTCCTTGCGGTGCAACTGCCGGCGCAGCCGCTCGATCGCCGCGCCGGGCCGCCGGCCGGCCGCGACCAACGCCGGCTCGGTGATCGAGCGGAAGTGCCCGCACTCCCGCTGCCAGGCCATCAGCTCGGCGGCCACCGCGCCCTGCTGGAGCACCCCGACCCGGTAGAAGTCCTCCACGTCGTGGATGGCGTACGCGATGTCGTCGGCGGTGTCCATGACGGACGCCTCCAGGGTCTGCTGCCAGTCCGGGATCCGCCCGACGACGGGCTCCCGGGCCTGCCGCAGGTCGTCCAGCTCGGTCCGGTACGCGCCGAACTTCACCGATCCGCTCTCCGGGTCGTCCGGCGGGGCGGCGGCGCCGCGCGGCGCCGGGTTTAGGTGCCGCGGATGCGGGTCCGGATGGTCGAGCCGGGTCCACGGGTACTTGAGCATCGCCGCCCGCACCGCCGCCGTCAGGTCGAGGCCGGTGGTGGCCGCGCCGCGGATCTCGGTGCTGGTGACGATCCGGTACGACTGGGCGTTGCCCTCGAAGCCGTCGGGCAGCCCGAGGCGCTGCCGGGCCAGCCGATCGAGGACCCGCTCCCCCAGGTGACCGAAGGGCGGGTGGCCGAGGTCGTGGGCGAGGGCGGCGGCCTCCACCACGTCCGGGTCGCAGCCGCCCAGCTTCTCCAGCAGGTCCCGGTGCGCCGGGTCGGCGGTCAGCCGCTCGGCGATCGCCCGCGCCACCTGGGCGACCTTCAGGCTGTGGGTGAGCCGGTTGTGCACCAGCAGGCCCGACAGGCCCGGGCTGATCACCTGGGTGACCCCGCCCAGCCGGGCGAAGAACGGCGACGCCACGATCCGGTCCCGGTCGGCCCGGAACGGGCTGGCGGCCAGGTCGCCCAGCGCCCGGGCGCTGCCGCCGAAGAGCCGCCGGGCCCGCGGATCCGCAGGTACGTCCATGATCGCCACGCTAGCGCAGCCGACCGGCCGGCAGCGACGGGTCCGCTGCCCGGCGGGTGCGGCGTGCGGCGTCGGGGGCGGGCGGCACAATGCAGGGCGGAACCCACCCGAGAAGGCGGATCAAGATCGTGACCCAGTCTGTTCATCAGCGGATCGCCGGCGAGCTCGGCGTCGCCGAAGGTCAGGTGCGGGCGGCCGTGGAGCTGCTCGACGGCGGCGCCACCGTGCCGTTCATCGCCCGTTACCGCAAGGAGGCCACCGGCCTGCTCGACGACGCGCAACTGCGCACCCTCGAGGAGCGGCTGCGTTACCTGCGCGAGCTGGACGAGCGACGCGCCGCGGTGCTGGAGTCCATCCGCGGCCAGGGCAAGCTCGACGAGGCCCTGGAAGCGCAGATCATGGCCGCCGACTCGAAGTCCCGGCTGGAGGACATCTACCTGCCGTACAAGCCGAAGCGGCGCACCCGGGCGCAGATCGCCCGCGAGGCCGGGCTGGAGCCCCTCGCCGAGACGCTGCTCGCCGACCCCACCCAGGACCCGCGTGGCACTGCCGCCGGCTTCGTGGACGCCGACAAGGGGGTGGCCGACGCCGCCGCCGCCCTGGAGGGCGCCCGGGCCATCCTCATCGAGCGCTTCGCCGAGGACGCGGACCTCATCGGCACCCTGCGCGAGCAGATGTGGTCGCGGGGCCGGCTGGTCTCCCGGGTACGCGAGGGCCAGGAGAGCGCCGGCGCCAAGTTCGCCGACTACTTCGACTTCGCCGAGCCGTACCCGAAGCTGCCCTCGCACCGGATCCTCGCCATGTTCCGGGGCGAGAAGGAGGGCGCGCTGGAGTTGACCATGGACCCGGAGGCCGAAGGCGACTCCGACGCCGTGGTCACCGGCCCGACCCGCTACGAGGCCGCGATCGCCGGCCGGTTCGGTGTCCACGACCAGGGCCGCCCCGCCGACAAGTGGCTGACCGACACGGTGCGCTGGGCCTGGCGTACCCGGATCCTCATCCACCTCGGCGCCGACCTGCGGATGCGGCTGTGGCAGGCGGCCGAGGAGGAGGCCGTGCGGGTCTTCGCCACCAACCTGCGCGACCTGCTGCTCGCCGCGCCCGCCGGCGCGCGGCCCACCATGGGCCTTGACCCGGGCCTGCGCACCGGCGTGAAGGTGGCCGTGGTCGACGCCACCGGCAAGGTGGTTGCCACCGACACCATCTACCCGCACGAGCCGCGCCGGCAGTGGGACGCCTCCGTCGCCACGCTGGCCGGCCTGGCCGCGGCGCACGGCGTCGAGCTGGTCGCCATCGGCAACGGCACCGCCAGCCGGGAGACCGACAAGCTCGCCGGCGACCTGATCAAGCAGCACCCGGAGCTGAAGCTGACCAAGGTGGTGGTCTCCGAGGCCGGCGCGTCGGTCTACTCCGCCTCCGCGTACGCCTCCCAGGAGTTGCCCGGGCTGGACGTGTCGCTGCGCGGCGCGGTCTCCATCGCCCGCCGCCTCCAGGACCCCCTGGCCGAGCTGGTGAAGATCGACCCGCGCTCGATCGGGGTCGGCCAGTACCAGCACGACCTGTCCGAGGTGAAGCTGTCCCGCTCGCTCGACGCGGTCGTCGAGGACTGCGTGAACGCCGTCGGGGTCGACGTCAACACCGCCTCCGCGCCGCTGCTCACCCGGGTCTCCGGCATCGGCGCCGGGCTCGCGGAGAACATCGTGCTGCACCGGGACGCCAACGGGCCGTTCCGCACCCGGGCCGAGCTGAGGAAGGTGCCCCGGCTCGGGCCGAAGGCGTTCGAGCAGTGCGCCGGCTTCCTGCGGATCCCCGGTGGGGACGACCCGCTGGACTCCTCCAGCGTGCACCCCGAGGCGTACCCGGTGGTGCGCCGGATCCTCGCCCACACCGGGCAGGACCTGCGGGCCCTGATCGGGCGCTCGGCGATCCTGCGCGGCCTGCGGGCCACCGACTTCGTCGACGACACGTTCGGCCTGCCCACCGTCACCGACATCCTCGGCGAGCTGGAGAAGCCCGGCCGCGACCCGCGCCCCGAGTTCCGGACGGCCACCTTCGTGGAGGGGGTGGAGAAGATCAGCGACCTGGTTCCGGGGATGGTGCTGGAGGGCGTGGTCACCAACGTGGCGGCGTTCGGTGCGTTCGTCGACGTCGGCGTGCACCAGGACGGCCTGGTGCACGTCTCCGCGATGTCGCACACCTTCGTGAAGGACCCCCGCGACGTGGTGAAGTCCGGCGACGTGGTCCGGGTCCGGGTGCTCGACGTCGACGTGCCGCGCAAGCGGATCTCGCTGACCCTGCGGCTGGACGACGAGGCGCCGGCCGGCGGCGGGCGCCCGCAGGGCGGTGACGGGCGCCGGGAGCGCGGCGGCCCGGGCGGCGGCGGCCAGCGCGGCGACCAGCGCGGCGGCGGTCAGCGCGGCGGCGGTCAGCGCGGTGGCGGCGAGGGTGGCGGCCCGAGGGGCGGCGGTCAGCGCGACGGCCGGGGTGGCGACCGTGGTTCGCGGGGCGGGCCGCAGCAGCGGCAGGGACGCGGGGCACCGGCCCCGGCCAACAGCGCGATGGCGGACGCGCTGCGCCGCGCCGGCCTGGCCTGAGGACGGGCCGGCCCGCTCCGTCCGCCGCGGTCGGGTCGACCCGCCGGTCGAGGTCGAGGCGGGCCGGGACGGCCGGCGCGGCTCCGCGTACCGTGGCGGCGTGACGGACGACGGGGGGGAGTGGCGGGAGCGGCAGCGCCACGCGGTGCGGGCGCACGCCGAGGCCGACGCGCGGCAACGCGCGGCCGAGCAGGCCGAGGCGGCGGAGCTGGTGGCCCGGTTCGCCGCCGAGGCGACCCGGCGCGGGCTGCGCACCGACCGGCTCACCGCGGCGTCCTACGACGGGCGTGGCCGCTACCGCACCCCGCTCACCGGCTGGTACGTCGACCGGGCCCGGAGCCGGGCGGTGGACACCGAGGGCCGCTTCTATCTGTTGACCGTGCCGGCCAGTCTCCGCTCGCGCCTGCTCGGCGCCCGGCCCGAGCCGTCGGCGCCGCCCCTGGTCGTCGGGCGGGGCGGGCGCGACGGCGAGTCGCTGCCCCTGGCGACGCTGCTCAGCCTCCGGCTCGAGGCGGGCGACGACTGGCGTTGACCCGGGCCGGCTCCCGGTCGGCCCGCTGCCGTGGCACGCTGCCGCCGGCGCGCCGTTCGACCCGCCGCCACCAGTACCGCTGCACGATGAGGGTGAGCAGACCGGCCAGCACGATCGCGGTCAGGTTGATCACCAACTGGAGGGCTGAGCCGGCCGCCTCGTGCCAGACGCCGTACGCCGCCCCGACCGCGACGTTCGCCGCCGCCGGCACGGTGGTCACCGAGATCAGCACCCCGACCAGGGAGCCGGACTTCTTCGAGGTCAGCGAGAGCATCCCGGCGATCCCGGCCAGGATGCCCACCACCCAGGAGAGCGCGTCCGGCCGCCAGATGAAGTCGGTCAGCGGCCGGTCGGCCAGCAGCATGTCCCGGCTGACCAGCCCGGCGGCCGTCAACCCCCAGGTGCTCAGCGCGGTCACCGCCATGGCGATCAGAAACCCGACGGCCAGGGCCTTGACCGACCGGCCGATGACGTGCGGCTGCCGGCGCAGCAGGGCGATGCAGAGCGCGGCGAGCGGCCCGAACTCCGGGCCGACCACCATCGCACCGACGATCAGGATCGGCTGGTCCAGCAGCACCCCGACACCGGCGATCATGGTGGCCACCATGATCAGCACCAGGAAGGTGCCGGTGAGCACCGTCTGCTCGCCGGTCTTTGCGGCGATCTCGTCCCAGACCACGGCGTCCTCGCCGTAGCCGGGGGCGTCCTCGGCGGCCCGGTCGGCGGCCTTCGAGAGGGTGAGTTCGACGTCGTCGGCGGAGATGCCGCCGTGCGCCTCGACGCCGAGCTCCTGGAGAGCCTGCAGCACCTGGTCGGCGCTTTCCCGGACCACGTCGCAGGTGATGTAGTCACCGGCCGGCCGGCGGGCGGCACCGGGGATGACGGCGAGGTGGGTCACCCCGGGTGCGTCGGCGAGCAGGTCCGCCACCGCCGCCGAGCGGTCGGTCGGCGCGATGATCCGCAGGTGCAGCACGTGTCTCCCCTTGCCGGGCCGAGTGGCCGCCGGGCAACTCTACTGGCCCGGCTCCCGGCGGGGTCCGACTGCGGGGGACGCCCCGAATAACGCGAAATGCCGACCCTGTCCATTCGGTAGCTGATACACCACCTTGGGGGATTAATACCTGGCCGAACCGTAGGGGGAAGTTTGTGAGTATTGGTCAGTTCCGGCGGTCGGTCCGGCGGCTCGGGCTCAGCGTGTTCGTCCGGGTCAATCCCGGCGACATCACCAACCGACACCGCCACGCGGGCGTACCGGATGTTCACCCCGGCGGGCCGGCCGCTCGACCACCTGCCGGAGGGCACGGCGAACGTCCTCCTCCTGCCGGCCGGCCAGCCGGTCCCCGACGCGTGGTCGGCGTCGTGACCGGTTCGCCGGCCGGGTGGGCCGAGACCCGACGCCGCGCCGCGGGCCGGCCCTGCGCACGGGCGCGCAACAGTCTGGCTCCGCCACGCCAGCCGCGGATCGCCCATGGGCTCATGATGCTGCGCTGGGACGAGGAGGTGTTCGTCGACCATGTTCCACAGTGACCTGCCCACCATGGTGGTCTTCGACGTGGACGACACGCTCTACCTGGAGCGGGACTACGTCGCAAGCGGCTTCGAGCACGCCGGGCAGGTGGCCCGGCAGCGCTGGGGCGTCCGCGGGCTCACGGGGGCGGCGTGGGGGCTGTTCGAGAGCGGCTGCCGCGGGGACGTCTTCGACCGGGCGCTGACCGCGCTCGGCGTCACGCCGACACCCGAGCGGATCGCCGTGCTGGTACGGGCCTACCGGACGCACCGGCCACGGATCACGCTGCTGCCGGACGTCCGGCCCGTACTGGAGGAGCTGTGGGGGCGCGGCGTGGCCATCGGCGTGCTGACCGACGGCCCGCCCGAGAGCCAGGCCGCCAAGGTGCTGGCCCTGCGGCTGCGCCGGTACGCCCGGCACACCGTGCTGACCGACCGCTACGGCCCGGGATACGGCAAGCCGCACCCCCGCGGCTTCCAGGAGCTCGCCGACGGTTGCGGCACCGGCCGGATCGCGTACGTCGCCGACAACCCGCACAAGGACTTCATCGCGCCCCGGCAACTGGGCTGGGTCACGGTACGGGTGCGCCGGCCCGGCGGGCAGCACGTCGCGGTCCCGCACGGCGACGACGTCGACCACGTGCTCACCGACTTCAGCGGGCTCACCGAGGCGCTCGCCGACCGACGCGTGCCGGCCTGACCGCTCAGGAACGAGCCGCTCACGAGTGTGGAGGTGACATCGGTGTCGGCGTCAGCCCTGCTGAACGCGCCCGCGCCCGTCGGGCGGCACAACCGGCCGGACCCGCTCAAACCCAGGACGGGTGAATCCCGCCTTGCTATCACACGGCCAGGTATTCGGGACACACCGAGCCGTCGCCGTCAGGCCCACGACGGCCGTCCGGCCGCGCCTTCGAAAGGAACGCATCGTGGCGACTGCTAGCGCCAGCTTCACCCGTTCCGACGCGCCACCGGCCCCCGCCGTCCGCTTCCGGTCGGCGGAGTTCAACCCGCTGAAGCTGGCGGTCGCGTACCTCGGCGGGACCTACCTCGTGTTCCTGCTCCTCGGGCAGTCGGCCCAGGTGCCCGACCTGACCGTGCTGACCGCGTACGTGTGCGCGGGAGTGGGCGCGCTCGCCCTCGGCTACGGACTCAACGTCCGGTACGGAGCCCGCCTTCGAACGGGCCGCGCCCCGCGCCCACCGACCTACCCGCGGCGGCTGATCGCCGCCTGCGCCACCTACTACCTGGCGTTCGGCCTGTTCCTGCTCAGCGTGCGGGGGTTCTCGGACCTCGACTCGGTGCTGGACGCGATCACCCGGCCCGGTGACTCCTCCTTCGACCGGATCCGCTCCACCACGGACGCGATGCCGCCGGCCGTGCACCTGTTCACGCTCACCTCGCTCCTGTACACGATGCCGGTGCCGCTGGTGGTGCTGTGGTGGCGGAGCATGGGCAACGTCCTGCGCCTGTACGTCATCGTCGGGCTGGCGACGTACGGCGCGTTCCTCCTGTCCGTCGGCACCCTGAAGGGCCTCGGCGACATGCTCGTCTTCTGGGGCGCGAGCTACCTCACCGTGCGCAGCTACCGCCGGTCCGGGCGCCAGGCGTCCCGGCGGCGGCGCTCGGGAATCCTGATCGCCGTGCTGGTGGGCGTGCTGTTCGCCGGCTACATGTCGGTCAACCTCAGCGACCGGCTGCGGCACGCCGGGGCGGCCGACCTGCTTTCGCCGAATCCGGCGGTCGCCCGGGTGGTGGGGGACGACCTCGCCTCCGGCATCTCCGCCACCGTCCTCTACCCGACGCACGGCTACCTCGGACTCGCCTACAACCTGGAGACCCCGTTCGAGTGGACCTACGGCCTGGCCGGCGCCAAAGGCGGTGAGCGACACGTACGAGCGGCTCACCGGGAACGACACGCCTGCCCGCAACCGGTACACCGCCCGCACCGCGGCGCTGACCGGCTGGCCCGACGGCGGCTACTGGTCGACCATCTACCCATGGCTGGCCTCCGACCTGACGTATCCGGGAGCGCTCGTCTTCATGGCGGTGGTCGGCTGGTTCCTGGCCAAGTTCTGGCGCGAGGCACGGCAGGGCCGCACCCTGTCGCTGATGCTGCTGGCGCAACTGGCGCTGCTGCTGGCGTTCGTCCCGGCCAACAACCAGATCGGCCAGCAGAGCTTCTCGCTCGTCGGATTCCTGTCCCTGGCGCTGCTGTCCGTGCTCGACCGGCTGCGGCAGCGGTCCGACGACACCGACCAGGACGAGCGGCTCGGCGGCCCGTCACCCCGCGTGCCCCGGCAACTGGCCTGAGTTCTCCAGCTTTCTTCCGCGGATCGACGCATTGACATGGGTTCCACTCGGCCGGAAGGCTCGCCGTACAGGTCCTTCCACCGAAGGGGGCGCGATGAGACCGACACGGCTGGCGATCGCCGGCGTGTTCACCCTGGTCGGCGCGATGGCGCTGACCGCTCCGGCCAGTGCGCGGCCACCGTCCGATCCGGGCGGCCGGGACGGGCTGGAGGTGTACGTCGGCACGGTCAACGCCGCACAGCTCGACCGGCTGCGGGCGGCCGGGGTCGACCTGGACGAGGACCACCGGTCCGCCGACGCGGCAGGTGGCACCACGATCGAGACCGTCCTCACCCCGCGCGAGGCGGCCCGGCTCACCAGCCAGGGGGTCCCGCTGACCGTCAAGAAGGTACGCGGCCGGCCCGCCTCGCAGTTGCTGCGCGAACAGGCTGCGGCCGGCTGGAAGGCGTTCCGCTCGTACAGCGAGCCGGGCGGCATCCGGGACGAGCTGACCGCCACCGCGGCCCGGTTCCCCACCCTCACCAAGATCGAGACGATCGGCCGCACCGTGCAGGGCCAGCCCATCCTCGCCGTCAAGGTCACGAAGAACGCCCGGTCACTGCCGGACGGGAAGCGCCCGTCGGTGCTCTACGCCAGCGCCCAGCACGCCCGAGAGTGGATCACCCCCGAGATGACCCGCCGGCTGCTGCACCACGTGCTCGACAACTACGGCAGCGACCGGGAGATCACCCGGCTGCTGGACACCACCGAGCTGTGGTTCCTGCCGGTGGCCAACCCGGACGGCTACGACCACACCTTCACCCCCGGCAACCGGCTGTGGCGCAAGAACCTGCGGGACAACGACGGCGACGGGCAGATCACCGGCACGGACGGCGTCGACCTCAACCGCAACTTCGACTTCAAGTGGGGGTACGACGACGAGGGCTCCTCACCGGAGCCCGCCAGCGAGACCTACCGGGGCACCGGGCCGAGCTCGGAGCCGGAGACGAGGGCGCTGGACGCGCTGTTCAAGCGGGTCGGCTTCGAGTTCTTCGTCAACTACCACTCCGCCGCGCAACTCCTGCTCTACGGCGTGGGCTGGCAGGTCAGCACCCCCACCCCGGACGACGTGATCTACCAGGCGATGGCCGGCGACGACGCCCACCCGGCGGTGCCCGGCTACGACCCGGACATCTCCGCCGAGCTGTACACCACCAACGGCGACACCGACGCGCACGCCCACGTCCGGTACGGCACGCTCGGCTTCACCCCGGAGATGTCCACCTGCCAGACGGCCGCCGCCGCCGACCCGGACGACCAGTGGGACCCGGCGGACTGCGTCAGCGGCTTCGTCTTCCCCGACGACGAGAAGCTGATCTCGGCGGAGGTGACGAAGAACCTGCCGTTCGCCCTGACGGTGGCGAAGTCGGCCGGCGACCCGGACGACCCGGTGTCGGTGGTCGGCCGGAGCACCCCCGACTTTGTGGTCGACTCGTTCGACACCTCGTACGGCCGCACCCAGCAGGTCGCCTCGGTCACCCGGCGGGCCCTGAAGGACGTGCGGATGCACTACGTCGTCAACGGCGGCCGGCCGCGGACCGCCCCGGTCCGCGAGTGGCGCGGCGGCGAGCGGTACGGCGACACCAACGACGACTACTACGCCGAACTGCGGGGCACCGTCACCGGCACGAAGCCGGGGGACCGGGTCGAGGTCTGGTTCACCGGGGTGAAGCCACGACGGGGTCCGGTGGCCAGCGAGCACTTCACCTACCGGGTGCACGACGACATCGGCGGGGACGTACTGGTCCTCGCGGTGGAGGACGTGACGGGGCTGAGCCCGGCGCAGAACGCCACCACGGCGAAGTACGCCGCCGGCATCGCCGCCGCCGTCGAACAGGCCGGCCACCACGCCGACGTGTACGACTTCGACGCGATGGGGCGCACCGCACCCCACCCGCTGGGCGTGCTGTCCCACTACCGGGCGGTGATCTGGGAGACCGGGGACGACGTGATCCTCCGCTCCCCCGGCCAGGTCCCCGGCACCACCGCCGAGGCGGCGCTCAGCACCGAACTGGCGGTCCGGGACTACCTGAACGAGGGCGGCAAGGTCCTGGTCAGCGGCAAGTACGCGCTGTTCGCCCAGGGCGTCAACGGCGGGTACGTCTACCGGCCCGGCGCGCCGCCGGAGTGCACCGACCCGGACGACGTCGCCTGCCTGCCGTTGCTCAACGACTTCCAGCAGTACTGGCTGGGCGCGTACACGTACGTCGGTGGTGGCGGCGACGACCCGGACGGGGCGCCGTACCCGGTGCGCGGGTCGGCCGGGGCGTTCACCGGCTTCGCCGGCCAGCTCAACGCTGCCGGGTCGGCGGGGAACCAGGACCACACGGCGGCGTTCCTCAGCACGTCGAGCTTCCTGCCACCGGAGCGGTTCCCCCAGTTCGCCAGCTCGGCGGCGGTGGACTGGGCGCGACCGGGCGCGGCGCCGTTCGACCCGCGAACCGGCGACTGGTACCTGTACAGCGGCCGGGCCGACGAGTCGTACAAGCGGCTGACCAGGACCGTCGACCTGACCGCGGCGAGCAGCGGCGAGCTGCGCTTCTTCACCTCGTACGACATCGAGCAGGATTGGGACTACCTGATCGTCGAGGCGCACGAGGTGGGCAGCGACCAGTGGACCACCCTGCCCGACCGGAACGGGCACACCGGGACCGGCACCGGTGACAGCTGCGCCTCCGGCTGGGTCGACGAGCTGCACCCCTTCCTCGCCCACTACCAGGGCGCCGACTGCTCCCCGGCGGGCAGCACCGGCACCTGGAACGCGGCGACCGGCCCCTCCGGCGGGTGGCAGGAATTCGCCGTCGACCTGTCCGGGTACGCCGGGAAGAAGGTGGAGGTCGCCATCTCGTACGTCTCCGACTGGGGCACTCAGGGACTCGGCGTGTTCCTCGACGACGCGCGGGTGATCGCCGACGGCGCGGTCGTCTCGGAGACCTCGTTCGAGACGCCCGACCTGGGCGGCTGGACGGTGGCCGGTCCGCCGGCCGGGTCCGGCGTCGGGGCGAACGACTGGGCGCGCAGCCAGCAGGCGTTCGAGGAGGGCGCGGCGGTGGTCACCGCCGACAGCGTCTACCTCGGCTTCGGTCTGGAAGGGCTGGCCCCGGCGGCCCGCGACGACCTGGTCGCCCGGTCGCTGACCCACCTGTTGCAGCGGCGGTGAGCGGCGCGGCGGCGGGAGGTCCGCCTCCCGCCGCCGCACCTTCCGGTACGCCCGCCAGGGTCCCCGCTCATGTGGTGAGCTGTACCGGTGGCGGGCTTTGTATTCGGGCTGGTCCTGCATCCCACCCGGGACGTCTCCGAGGTGGTGGGGATCATCGAAAGGTGGGCGGCCCAGCACGGCAAGACCCTGGCCGTGCGTACCGAGGACGGGCACCGGGTGCCGCCGTCGGTGCGGCTCCTCCCCGCCGCGGAGCTCACCGACCGGTCCGACGCGTTGATCAGCATCGGCGGCGACGGCACGATGCTGGGCGCGCTGCGCTCCGCGGTGCGGGACCCGAAGCCGGTGCTCGGGGTGCACCTGGGGCGGCTGGGCTTCCTCGTCGAGGTGGAACCGCCGGAGCTGCCGCGGGCGCTGGAGCGGCTGGTCGCACACGACTTCACCGTCGAGTCCCACGCCTGCCTGGCCTGTGACGTCTGCGGGGACGACGTGGTCGCGTTCAACGACATCGCCCTGGTCCGCCAGCCCGGCGCCGGCTTCGTCACCGCCACGCTGGCCGTCGACGGCCAGCGGTACGGCTACTACCGCTGCGACGCCCTGGTGGTGAGCACGCCGACGGGCTCCACGGCGTACAGCTACGCGGCGGGCGGCCCGTTGATCTCGCCGGCGGCGCAGGCCGTGGTGGTGACCCCGTCCGCCCCGATGGCCGGGATCTCCCGCTCGGTGGTGCTCTCCCCCGACGAGGCCGTCCACCTGGAGCTGCGCCCCGACTCGGCGCCGGTGGCGGTGGAGATGGACGGGCTGGTCATCCGGGAGGCCGCCACCGAGGGCGCGGTGCACGTCCGGTACGTCCGGGACGCCGGCCAGGTGGTCCGGCTCGACCCGCGCCGCCACCAGGAGCGCAATCAGCTCAAGCTGAGCCTGCTCGACCTGCCGCTGCTGCCCGACCAGCTCCGGGAACTGCTGCCGGAGGGGCTGCGCGACCAGCTCAGCCGGCGGGAACTGCCCCCGTCACGCTGACCCGGCCGCCGGCCCGTGCCGGCTCCCCACCTCACACCCGGGCCGGCACGCCGTCTCAGGCCGGCGGCGCGACGACCGCGCGCTGCCCGCGCAGCGCGGCGGTAGCCGTACAGCGCCGCCGGCAGCACGGTCAGCGCGTAGCACCCGACCGCGATGAAGGGCACGCCGGGCGCCACCGGGGGCGCGGGCGGCGCGGCCCAACTCATCAGCCGCCCTCCTCCCGACGCCTCCCCCACCCGGTCGGTCCCGGCGAGGGCGGAACGACGGGTCAGGCACGCTTGCACCGACCTGCCTGATCAACGACGGGACCGGGGCCGGGTTGCGGCGACCGTTCCGGGGGGCGGCAAGCCGCGGAAGCGCCGGACGGCGGCGGAAGAACCCCGTCACGCCTTGGCGAGCACGTCCGAGACCAGCGCCTTCGCCTCCTCCTGGATCCGGGTCAGATGCTCGGGTCCCTGGAACGACTCGGCGTAGATCTTGTAGACGTCCTCCGTGCCGGACGGCCGGGCGGCGAACCAGCCCGAGCCGGTGGTCACCTTGAGGCCGCCGATGGCGGCGCCGTTGCCCGGCGCGGTGGTGAGGATGGCGGTGATCGGCTCGCCGGCCAGTTCGGTCGCGGTCACCTGGTCGGGGGAGAGCTTGCCGAGCACCGCCTTCTCCTCCCGGCTGGCCGGGGCGTCGATCCGGGCGTACGCCGGGGCGCCGAAGCGCTCGGCCAGCGCGGCCCAGTGCTGGCTGGGCGTCTTCCCGGTGCTGGCGATGATCTCCGAGGCGAGCAGGCAGAGCAGGATGCCGTCCTTGTCGGTGGTCCAGGTGCTCCCGTCCCGGCGCAGGAAGGAGGCGCCGGCGCTCTCCTCGCCGCCGAAGCCGACCGCGCCGTCGAGCAGGCCGGGCACGAACCACTTGAAGCCGACCGGCACCTCCAGCAGCGGGCGGCCCAGGTCGGCGGCGACCCGGTCGATCATGGAGGAGGAGACCAGGGTCTTGCCGACGGCCGCCGCCGGGCCCCACTGGTCGCGGGTCCGGAACAGGTGGCCGATCGCCACCGCCAGGTAGTGGTTGGGGTTCATCAGGCCGCCGTCGGGGGTGACGATGCCGTGCCGATCGGCGTCGGCGTCGTTGCCGGTGGAGACCTGGTAGTCGGAGCGGGCGGCGATCAGCGAGGCCATCGCGTTCGGCGAGGAGCAGTCCATCCGGATCTTGCCGTCGCCGTCGAGGGTCATGAACCGCCACGTCGGGTCCACGGTGGGATTGATCACCGTGAGGTCGAGGCGGTGCCGCTCGGCGATCTCGCCCCAGTACGCCACGCTCGCCCCGCCCATCGGGTCGGCGCCGATGCGCACCCCGGCGTCGCGGATGGCGTCGACGTCCAGCACGGCGGGCAGGTCGTCGACGTACCGGGCGAGGAAGTCGTAGCTCCCGGTGGTGTCGGCGGCGCGGGCCCGCGCGTACGGGATCCGCTTCACCTCCTTGAGCCCGGCGGCGAGGATGGCGTTCGCGCGGTCCTGGATCCACTTCGTGACGTCGGTGTCGGCCGGCCCGCCGTTGGTCGGGTTGTACTTGAACCCGCCGTCGTCCGGAGGATTGTGCGAAGGAGTGATCACGATGCCGTCGGCGAGCCCGCTGGTCCGACCCCGGTTGTGGGTGAGGATGGCGTGCGACAGCGCCGGGGTGGGGGTGTAGCCGTCCCGGCTGTCGCGCAGCACCGCGACGCCGTTGGCGGCGAGCACCTCCAGCGCACTGGCCTCGGCGGGTGCGGAGAGCGCGTGGGTGTCCCGGGCGAGGAAGAGCGGACCGTCCAGGCCCCGCTCGCGGCGGTATTCGCAGAGCGCCTGGGTGACGGCGAGGATGTGGTCCTCGTTGAAGGCGTTCCGGAGGCTGGACCCGCGGTGCCCGGAGGTGCCGAAGGAGACCTGCTGCGCCGGGTCGGCCGGGTCCGGGTGCTCGGCGTAGTAGGCGGTCACCAGCCGGGGCACGTCGACCAGGTCGGCGGGCTCGGCGGGCTGTCCGGCGCGCGGGTGGGCCACTGCGGGATCCTCCTTGCGGTTGTACGGGCGGTCAGAGCTCGACGCGCTGACCCTTGCCGATCACGACGATGCCGTTGTCGGAGACGGTGTAACGCTGCCGGTCCCGCTCCAGGTCGACGCCGATCTCGGCGCCCTCCGGAACGTAGACGTTCTTGTCCAGGATGGCCCGCCGGATGACCGCGTGCCGCCCGACCTCGACACCCTCCATGAGCACCGCGCCGTCCACGTGCGCCCAGGAGTGCACCTTCACCTTCGGAGAGACGACCGAGTTCTCCACCAGCGATCCGGAGATCACCGACCCGGGCGAGACCATCGACCCGACCGCCCGGCCGACCCGCTCGCCCCAGTCGTGCACGAACTTCGCCGGCGGCCACGGCGGCTGTTCGGTGTAGATCGGCCAATCGAAGTTGTAGAGATTGAACACCGGATGGACGTTGATCAGGTCCATGTGGGCGTCGTAGAAGGAGTCGAGCGTCCCCACGTCCCGCCAGTAGCCGCGGTCCCGGTCGGTGCTACCGGGGACCTCGTTGTCCTTGAAGTCGTAGACGTTGGCCTCACCCTGCTCGACCAGCATCGGGATGATGCTGCCACCCATGTCGTGCTTGCTGGTCTTGTCCTCCGCGTCGCGCTCGACGGCGTCAACCAGCGCCTTGGCATTGAAGACGTAGTTGCCCATCGAGGCGTAGATCTGGTCGGGCGCGTCGGGCAGCCCGACCGCGTCGGTGGGCTTCTCGCGGAACGCCCGGATCCGCCGGCCGTCCTCGCCGACCTCGATCACGCCGAACTGGTCGGCCATCGACAGCGGCTGGCGGATGCCCGCCACGGTCACCGCGGCGCCGGAGGCGATGTGGTCCTCCACCATCTGCCGGGGGTCCATCCGGTAGATGTGGTCGGCACCGAAGACGATCACGTGTTCGGGCTGTTCGTCGTAGATCAGGTTGAAGCTCTGGTAGATCGCGTCGGCCGAGCCGGCGAACCACCAGGGGCCGCGGCGCTGCTGCGCCGGCACCGGGGTGACGTAGTTGCCGAGCAGGGTCGACATCCGCCAGGTCTTGGTGATGTGGCGGTCCAGCGAGTGGGACTTGTACTGGGTCAGCACGACGATCTTGAGATAACCGGCATTCGCCAGGTTGGAGAGGACGAAGTCGACCATGCGGTACATCCCGCCGAAGGGGACGGCCGGCTTCGCCCGGTCGGTGGTGAGGGGCATCAGGCGCTTGCCCTCCCCGCCGGCCAGGACGATCGCGAGCACCTTGGCAGCCATGCTCCGACGCTATCCATCCCGCCCCGACTTCACCACTCGTACGAGCACAGTTCCGCACCCGGTGCGGGCCGCGTTTCTGCACTAGGGTGCCGGGCATGAGCGATTCCGGCCGCCTGCGTGTCGACCTGCTCACCCGCGAGTACCCGCCGGAGGTCTACGGCGGGGCCGGGGTGCACGTCGAGTACCTGGCGCGCGAGCTGCGCCGCCTCGCCGACGTCCGGGTGCACTGCTTCGGCGCGGCCCGCACCGAGCCGGGGGTCACCGCGTACGTTGAGCCGGCCGGGCTGGCCGGCGCGAACGCCGCGCTGCGGACCATGGGCGTGGACCTGGAGATGGCGGCGGGCTGCGCCGGCACCGACGTGGTGCACAGCCACACCTGGTACGCCAACCTGGCCGGGCACACCGCGAAGCTGCTGCACGGGGTGCCACACGTGGTGACCGCGCACAGCCTGGAGCCGCTGCGCCCGTGGAAGGCCGAGCAGCTCGGCGGCGGGTACGCGCTCTCGTCCTGGTGCGAGCGGACCGCGTTCGAGGCCGCCGACGCGATCATCGCGGTGAGCGCGGGGATGCGGCGGGACGTGCTGACCGCGTACCCGGACGTGGACCCGGACCGGGTACGGGTGGTCTACAACGGCATCGACACCGGGCAGTACGCCCCGGATCCGGGCACCGACGTGGTGGACCGGCTCGGCATCGACCCGGGCCGCCCCAGCGTGGTCTACGTCGGGCGGATCACCCGGCAGAAGGGCCTGCCCTACCTGCTGCGCGCGGCCCGGGAGCTGCCCGCCGACACCCAGCTCGTGCTGCTGGCCGGCGCACCGGACACACCGGAGCTCGCCGCCGAGGTGGAGGAGCTGGTGGCCGAGCTGCGGGCCACCCGCTCCGGGGTGGTGTGGATCGCCGCGATGCTGCCCAAGCACGAGGTGATCCAGGTGCTCACCCACGCCACGATCTTCGTCTGCCCGTCCGTCTACGAACCGATGGGAATCGTCAACCTGGAGGCGATGGCCTGCGAGACGGCGGTGGTGGCCACCGCCACCGGCGGTATCCCCGAGGTGGTCGCCGACGGCGAGACCGGCCTGCTGGTGCCGATCGAGCAGGCCACCGACGGCAGCGGACGGCCGCTGGCCCCGGAGCGGTTCGTGGCCGACCTGGCGGACCGGATCAACGAGGTCCTCGCGGACCCGGCGCGGGCCGCCGAGCTGGGCCGGGCCGGCCGCCGCCGGGCCGTCGAGCACTTCTCCTGGGACACCATCGCGCAGCGGACGCTGGAGGTGTACCGGTCGGTGGGCGCCGCCGGCTGACCCACTATCCGATCGGGTGATCACCGACCACGACCGACGGCAGCCCGGGATCCGCACCAGCGCGCAGGGCATCGACCAGCGCGTCGACGTACCGCTGCGACCGGTCGTTCCGCCGCCGGGCGACCACCCCGATGTGCCGGGCCGGCCGGGGTGGTTCCAGGGGCACTACGGCCACCCCCTCGGGAGGGCGGTCGAGGGCGATCTGCGGGATGAGCGAGACACCCAGGCCGGCGCCGACGAGCGCCATCGCGAAGAAGTAGTCGGTGGCGCTGCAGGAGATCCGGGGCTGGAAGCCAGCGATCACGGCGTACCGCTGCAGCAGGTCCACGGTCTTCAGGCAGCCCAGCACCCACCGCTCGGGGGCGAGTTCCGTCAGTCGCAAACTCCGTGCGCCTGCGCGCTGATGGTGCGCGGGGAGGACGACCCAGAGCGGATCCTCCGTCAGCGGACTCCAGATCAGCCCGGACCGGTCGCCCTGCCCCACCGGCTGCGGCCCGTCGAAGTGGTACGCGATCGCGAGATCAGCCCGCCCGTCGCGGACCATGGGCAGGCTGTCCTCCGGTTCACGTTCGAGGATGGTCAGCTCGACTTCGGGGTGCTCGGCCGCGAACCGGGTGAGCACGGGCGGGAGCAGGCGGCGGCCACCGCTGGAGAACGTGGCGATCGCCAGCGTCGCGCGCCCCGCCGCCAAGCGGTCGATCTGCTCCTGGGCATACCGTAGTTCGGCCGAGATGACGTCCGCGGCGTCGACCAGCAGCCGACCCGGCTCGGTGAGCACGACGCCGCGGGTACTGCGCTCGACCACCGGCGTGCCGAGGGTCCGCTCCAGCGCGGCGATCTGCTGCGACACGGCCGACGGGGTGCAGCGAAGCGCCCCCGCGGCCTGGTTGAAGCTCCCGTACCGGGCCACCTCGCGGAGGATCCGGAGCCGCTGTGTGTCGATCATCAGTTCTCCTACATACCCGGTTAGCAGATCACCACTTCTGCTGACGACCGTACCGCCGCATGCTGGGGATCATGATCGAGGCATGTGTCATCGGCGGCAGCCGCTACTTCGGGCGGCTGCTGATCGCGAAGCTGCTCGCGTCCGAGGTTCGGGTCACCGTGCTCAACCGGGGCTCCACGCCGGCCCCGCCGGAGGTGACCCACCTGCGCGCCGACCGGGATGACGAAGACTCGCTGCGCGCGGCGTTGGGATCCCGCACGTTCGACGTCGTCGTCGACCAGGTCTGCTACACCCCCCGGCAGGCGGCTGTCGCGCGGCGGGTCTTCGCCGGCCGGATCCGCCGGTACGTGATGACCTCGACCATCGAGGTTTACGACCCGGCGGGCTCCGCGGCGGTACCGCCCGCGTCACCGGGCACGCCGGTCAGCGAGAGCACCATCGACCTGAGCAGTTGGTCAATCCGGCCGGACCTGCCGTGGCATGATCCCGACTTCCTCGACGCCAACTACGGGGAGGGCAAGCGGCAGGCCGAGGCCGAGTTCAGCCGAGAGACCGGGTTCACGTTCGCGAGCGTACGCAGCGGGCACGTGCTCGGCGGCGGGGCGAACGATTTCACCGGCCGCCTCGACCACTACATTCAGCGCGTCCGGTCCGGCCGGCCCGTCGCGGTGCACCGCACCAACCACCGTTCGTCGTTCATCAGCCGGGACGAGATTGCCGACGTGCTGTGTTGGGCCGCGCAGGCGGACTTCGCGGGCGCGGTGAACGCCCGCTCGCATGTCGAACTGAGTGTCACCGACATCTGCCAGGCCATCGCCGCGGCGGGGTTGGGTCACCCTGTCTTCGCCGCTGTCGAACCCGGCGCCGAAGCTTCCCCGTACGCCTTCGACCGCTACTACGGCATGGACAACGCGCGCGCCGAACGGCTGGGATTCAGGTTTTCCTGCACCACGGACTGGCTGCCACGAGTCGTCGCGGAAGCGGTCGCGGACGGGAGAGGACCACGGGATGCATGACCGGTTGATCGGCGAAGTCCCGGTCGGCGCGGTCGGCCTCGGCGCCATGCCGCTTTCCATCGAGGGCCGGCCCGACGAACGGCAGGCCGTCGCCACCGTCCACGCCGCGCTCGACGCCGGAGTCACGCTGATCGACACGGCGGACTCCTACCACTGGTACGCCGACGAGGTCGGCCACAACGAGCGGCTCGTGGCCAGGGCGCTGGCCACCTACGGTGGCGACACGAGCAGGGTCCTCGTCGCCACCAAGGGTGGTCGGGGCCGCCCCGGTGACGGATCATGGACCGTGAACGGGGACCCGCGACACCTGAGGCGGGCGTGCGAGAAGTCGCTGAAGCGGCTCGGAATCGACGCCGTTGGGCTGTACCAGTTGCACAAGCCGGACCCGGCCGTGCCGTACGCCGAGTCGGTCGGCGCCCTGAGGGAGCTGCTCGACTCCGGCATGATCCAAACGGCTGGTATCTCAAACGTGAACTCTGGCCAGATCCTCGAGGCGCGGCGGATCCTCGGCGACCGGCTGGTCTCCGTGCAGAACCAGTTCTCCCCAGGCCGCCGAGACAGCGAGGCCGAGCTGCGTCTCTGCGCCGAGCTGGGCATCGCGTTCCTGCCGTGGAGTCCCCTCGGTGGCATCTCCCGCAGCTCGCTCGACGGCCCGAGCGCCGCCCCGACCGACCAGGCGTATCCAGCTTTTCACGAGGTCGCCCGGGCCCACCGGGTGAGCCCGCAGCAGGTCTGTCTGGCCTGGCATCTCGCCAAGGCGCCCACGGTGATCGTCATCCCGGGCGCCAGGCGGCCCGAGACCATTCGTAGCTCGGCAGCGGCCGCCGACCTGGTCCTCAGCCGCGACGAGTGGGGTCTCCTGGATGGCGCGAGCTGAGCCGCATCAGGAACGGGGCTGGATCGTCACTCGGCAGGGCAAAGGGTTCGTTCGTGGCACCGGAACCGCCCGCCTGGCAGCGAAGGGAACTTGGCCGAGCGCGACGCGATCTCGCGCAGTAGGTTGAGGCGGTGACTGGACGGTTCCCGATCGAAGACGTCTCCCCCGTCGTCGCCTGCGGTCGCTACCCGGCCAAGGCGGTGGTCGGTGAGGTCGTGCCGGTGTCGGCCCGCGCGTACCGCGAGGGGCACGACGTGCTCGGCTGCAACGTGGTCTGGCTCGGCCCGGACGGCGCGGCCCGCCCGTTCACCCGGATGCGCCCCGGGGAACCCGGCCAGGACCGCTGGCACGCGACCATCCGACCAGACGCGGTCGGCGAGTGGCGGTTCACCGTCGAGGCGTTCCAGGACCCGTACCTCACCTGGCAGAACGCCGTCACCAAGAAGGTCGCCGCCGGTCAGGGCCCGGCCGAGCTGGCCAACGACCTGGCCGAGGGCGCCCGGGTGCTGGAGGCGGCCCTCGAACTGGTCCCGGCGGCCGACCGCGAGCGGGTCCGGGCGGCCGCCGGGACGCTGCGCGACGAGGACCTCGACCTGCCCCGCCGGGTCGGTCCCGCGCTGGAGCTGGCCCCGCTGCTCTGGGACCATCCGGTCCGCGAGCTGGTCACCACCGGCGACGAGTACCGGCTCTGGGCGGACCGCCCGCGGGCGCTCTTCTCCGCCTGGTACGAGTTCTTTCCCCGTTCCGAGGGCGCGGTCCCGGCCACCGTCGAGGCGCCGGCCCGCTCGGGCACCTTCGTCACCGCCGCGGACCGGCTGCCCGGCGTCGCGGCGATGGGCTTCGACGTGCTCTATTTGCCGCCCATCCACCCGATCGGGCGGGTCAACCGCAAGGGCCCCGACAACTCGCTCACCGCCGGCCCCGACGACGTCGGCTCGCCGTGGGCCATCGGCGCCGCCGAGGGCGGCCACGACGCCATCCACCCCGACCTGGGTACGCCGGCGGACTTCCGCGAGTTCATCGCCGCCGCCGCCGAGCAGGGCCTGGAGGTGGCGATGGACCTGGCGTTGCAGTGCGCCCCGGACCACCCGTGGGTGACCGAGCACCCGGAGTGGTTCACCACCCGGGCCGACGGCAGCATCGCCTACGCGGAGAACCCGCCGAAGAAGTACCAGGACATCTACCCGCTCAACTTCGACAACGATCCGGACGGTATCCGGGCCGAGATCCTGCGGGTGGTGCTGCACTGGGTCGGCGAGGGCATCCGGATCTTCCGGGTCGACAACCCGCACACCAAGCCGGTCGACTTCTGGCACTGGCTGATCGGGGAGGTGAAGAAGGTCGACCCGGACGTGCTCTTCCTCGCCGAGGCGTTCACCCGCCCGGCGATGATGCACGGGCTCGGCAAGATCGGTTTCACCCAGTCGTACACGTACTTCACCTGGCGGACGACGGCGGCCGAGATGCGGGCGTACTGCGCGGAGCTGGTCGCCGCGGCCGACTACATGCGGCCGAACTTCTGGCCCAACACCCCCGACATCCTGCACGAGTCGTTGCAGCACGGCGGCCCGCCGATGTTCAAGATCCGGGCGGTGCTGGCCGCGCTGCTCTCCCCCTCCTGGGGCATGTACGCCGGCTACGAACTCTTCGAGCACGTGGCCCGCCCCGGCGCCGAGGAGTACCTGGACAACGAGAAGTACGAGCTGCGCCCCCGGGACTGGGCCGGCGCGCAGCAGCAGGGCCGCTCGCTCGCCCCGTTCATCGCCACCCTGAACCGGGTCCGCCGGGACAACCCGGCCCTGCACCGGCTGCGCAACCTGCACTTCCACGACATCGACAACCCGGCACTGCTCTGCTGGTCCAAGCACGACCCGGACACCGGCAACACGGTGCTCGTGGTCTGCTCCTTCGACTCGCACTCGGTGCAGTGGGGAAACACCACCCTGGACATGCCGGCGCTCGGCCTCAACTGGCACGAGCGGTTCACCGTGCACGACGAGCTGACCGGGACCAGCTACGACTGGGGGCAGCGCAACGCGGTACGGCTCGACCCGTACCTGCAACCCGCGCACGTCTTCACCGTGCGCCGGCCCGCCCCGCCGGCCGAGCCCGAGCGTCCGGCGGTGCCCGACCTGACCGTCGAAGACGTACCCGCCGACCTCTCCGGCGGCACCGCCCCGACCGTACCGGCCGCGAAGGACGACCCACGATGGACCAGTTGATCGCCGGCGAGGCGTACGACCCGCACGCCGTCCTCGGCGCGCACCCCGCCGACGGGCGCACCACCGTCCGCACCCTGCGCCGGGGCGCGGACGACGTGGCCCTGCTCGTCGGCGACGAGCGGCACCCGATGAAGCGGGTGCACGACGTGGGCGTCTTCGAGGCCGTGCTGCCCGGCGAGGTGCTCGACTACCGGGTCGAGGTGGACGGCACCGTGCACGACGATCCGTACCGCTACCCGCCCACCCTCGGCGAGCTGGACCTGCACCTGATCGCCGAGGGGCGGCACGAGCGGCTCTGGGAGGCGCTCGGCGCCCGGGTCCTCGACGAGGGCGTGGCGTTCACCGTGTGGGCGCCCAGCGCGCGCGGCGTCCGGGTGATCGGCGACTTCACCGGCTGGGGGCCGGACGACGGCTGGCCGATGCGCTCGCTGGGCTCCAGCGGGGTGTGGGAGATCTTCGTGCCGGGCGCACCGGTCGGCGCCCGCTACAAGTACCGCCTCCTCGGCGCCGACGGGCACTGGCGGGACAAGGCCGACCCGCTCGCCACCCGCACCGAGGTGCCGCCGGCCACCGCGTCGGTGGTGCACGCCTCGACGTACGAGTGGGGGGACGCCGACTGGCTCGCGCGGCGGGCGACGCGGTGGCCGCACCAGGAGCCGATGAGCGTGTACGAGGTGCATCTGGGCTCCTGGCGACCCGGCCTCGGCTACCGGGAGCTCGCCGAGCAGCTCACCGCGTACGTGACCGAGCTGGGCTTCACCCACGTGGAGTTCCTGCCGGTGATGGAGCACCCGTTCGGCGGCTCCTGGGGCTACCAGGTCACCGGCTACTACTCCCCCACCGCCCGGTTCGGTGACCCGGACGAGTTCCGTCACCTGGTGGACCGGCTGCACTCCGCCGGCATCGGGGTGATCCTCGACTGGGTGCCGGCGCACTTCCCGAAGGACGAGTGGGCCCTGGCCCGCTTCGACGGCACCCCGCTCTACGAGCACCCCGACCCGCGCCGCGGCGAGCACCCCGACTGGGGCACGTACGTCTTCGACTTCGGCCGCCGCGAGGTGCGCAACTTCCTGGTCGCCAACGCGCTCTACTGGCTGGACCAGTTCCACGTCGACGGGCTGCGGGTCGACGCGGTCGCCTCGATGCTCTACCTGGACTACTCCCGGCAGGAGGGGCAGTGGGTGCCGAACGTGCACGGCGGCCGGGAGAACCTGGAGGCGATCGCCTTCCTTCAGGAGGTCAACGCCACCGTCTACAAGCACCACGCCGGGGTGGTGATGGTCGCCGAGGAGTCCACCGCGTGGCCCGGCGTCACCCGGCCCACCAACGAGGGCGGGCTGGGCTTCGGGTTCAAGTGGAACATGGGCTGGATGCACGACACCCTGCTCTACACCTCGAAGGACCCGGTCTACCGGCAGCACCACCACCATCAGCTGACCTTCTCCCTGGCGTACGCCTGGAGCGAGAACTACGTGTTGCCGATCAGCCACGACGAGGTGGTGCACGGCAAGGGCTCCCTGGTCGGCAAGATGCCCGGCGACACCTGGCAGCGGCTGGCCAACGTCCGGGCGCTGCTCGCCTACATGTGGGCGCACCCCGGCAAGCAGCTGCTCTTCATGGGCTGCGAGCTGGCCGACGACCGGGAGTGGAGCGAGGAACGCGGCCTCGACTGGTACCTCACCCACGACCCGGCCCGGGCCGGCGTGCAGCGCCTGGTCGGTGACCTGAACCGGGTCTACCGGGCCACCCCGGCGCTCTGGGCGCAGGACACCGAACCGGCCGGCTTCCGCTGGATCGCGGGCGACGACGTCGCCAACAACACCGTCTCGTTCATCCGGATCGCGCCGGACGGCGCGACGCTGGTCTGCGTGGCCAACTTCTCCGCCCTGCCGCTGGAGGGGTACCGGATCGGGCTGCCGGCCGGCGGGACCTGGACCGAAGTGATCAACACCGACGCGCACCACTACGGCGGGTCGGGGGTGGGGAACCTGGGCGCGGTGCACGCCGAGGACGTGCCGTGGCACGGGATGGTGGCGTCCGTGGCACTGCGAGTACCGCCGCTCGGCGTGCTCTGGCTCCGCCGGGACTGATGCCGCTCCGCCGCCCGGCACCCGGCGCCTGAGGACGCCCCACCACTACACGGACAGTAATTGCCGATGGCCGAATTGCCCTCTTGTGCGATGGTGTCTGGTGCGCGTCGTCGACCGCCGTGAACGAACCCGCACGCCCTTCCGTACCGCTGAACGGATGCCGGACACCGTGACGGACGAGGCGGAGGAGCTTCGATGGCGTGGAGCAGAGGCAGTAGGGACAGGCGGGGCGCGGTGGGCTCGTCCCGGAATCGGAAGATCGCCGGCGGGGTCGCGCTCGCGGTGACCGCGGGCGTGGCCTTCGCGGTGGCCACCGGGACCGGCCAGGCGGCGGAGAACTGTCAGGGTCTGGACACGGCCCTACGCAACAACCTGACCTTCATCGCGAACCAGCGGCAGAACCCGGACGCCAACTCGGCCGCCCGCATCGCCAACCGGCAGGCCGTGGTCGACCTCATCCAGCAACGCCGCGCCGCAGCCGGCTGCACCGCCGAGGTCCAGGCAGGGCAGCCTGGCCAGCCCGGCAACGCCGGTCAGAACGGTGCCGGCGGGCAGAACGGCAACGGTGGCCAGGGCAACGCCGGGGCGAAGGAGAACTGCCAGGGGCTCGACACCGCTCTACGCAACAACCTGACCTTCATCGCGAACCAGCGGCAGAACCCGGACGCCAACTCGGCCGCCCGCATCGCCAACCGGCAGGCCGTGGTCGACCTCATCCAGCAACGCCGCGCCGCAGCCGGCTGCACCGCCGACATCCAGGTGGCCGGTACCAACTGACGACGGGCGCGGGGCGGGCCGGGTCGTTCGTCAGACCAGGCCCGCTTCGCGGAGCAGCTTCCACAGGCCGGCGCCGTCCGGGGCGGAGAGCCACTTCTGCCCCACCGGGCCGGCGGACGGGCGGTCCGCCGGGGCGGGCAGGGTGCCGGCGAGCACCGCCTGGGTGGGCGACAGCCGGCGGATCGCCACCCCGGCGACGTTGTCCGGGTGCGCGGCGGTGAACTCGCGATAGATCTCCTGGTCGTGCTGCCCGTCGTCACCGATCAGCAGCCACCGCACGTCCGGGAACTCGCGGGCCAGCCGGGCCAGGGTGGCCCGCTTGTGCTCCCGGCCGCTGCGGAACCAGCGGTCGGCCGTCGGCCCCCAGTCGGTGAGCAGCAGCGGCCCGGCCGGGTAGAGGTGCCGGGAGAGGAAGCGGGTGAGCGTGGGCGCGACGTTCCAGGCGCCGGTGGAGAGGTAGAACACGGGTGCGCCCGGGTGGGCGGTGACCAGCCGCTCGTACAGCACGGCCATGCCGGGGACGGCGGCGCGGGCGTGCTCGTCGAGGACGAAGGTGTTCCAGGCGGCGAGCAGCGGCCGGGGCAGCGCGGTCACCATCACCGTGTCGTCGATGTCGGAGAGGATGCCGAACCGGACATCCGGGTCGAGGATCCGGACCAGCGCCTCGACCGGCTCGGCGTCGGGCACGCTGAGCCGTACGCAGCCCCAGCCCGGGGTGAAGTCGGCCTCGATGACGGTGTCGACGAATCCGCTGCGGTCCGCGGTCGCCTCCTGGCGCACCCCGTCGGCCTCGATGGTCACTGTGGCGTACTTGGCGGGCAGGGTGGCGAAGCTGCGCCAGCCACGGACCTTCTCCAGCCGCCCCCGCTGCCGGGTGTCGGGGCGGCCGAGCAGCACCCGGCAGAGCACCCGCGCCCATCCGGGGGCGCCGTACCCGGCGTACGCGATGATGTTGATCCGCCACCCGGTGCGCCGCAGTCGGCGTTCCACCAGGCCGTGCACGGCGTCCTCGATACGTGCGGCCCGGTGCAGCTGCGGTACGGCCAGTTGATCCGGTGGTGTGGGTGGCACGCTGCCACCCTGCCACAACGGGACGGGGCCGGCCACGCGAGTCGGCTGCGCCGATCCACCCCGCGGCCGGGCGCCACCGTGACAGACTGCGGTCGCAGGCGACGACGGGGGCGTGGTCGTGTCGACACCGGTAGGGGACCCGGGGCGCCGGCGTCCGGCGCTGGACCGGCCGGCGCTGGTCGCGCTGCTGCTGGGGGCGGCCGGGGTCGGCTACCGGCTGGTCCTGACCCTGTTCACGCTGCCCACCTCGAACAGCGACGAGGCGACCTTCGGGCTCGCCGCGCTGCACATCGCCACCGGCCACGAGCGGCCGGTCTTCCTGTACGGCCAGCGCTACATGGGCATGCTGGAGTCGTACCTGGCCGCCCCGTTGGTCGGGCTGGCCGGGCCGAGCTGGCCGGTGCTGCGGCTGCCCCTGCTGGCGCTCTACGCGGTCTTCCTGTGGTTGGCGTACCGGCTGACCCGCCGGCTCTTCTCCCCGTGGTTGGCCGCGTTCGTGGTCGGCCTGCTGGCGCTCGGCTCGGAGCGGGTGGTGCGGGACCAGCTCACCGTGGTCGGCGGCCGGCCGGAGGTGAAGCCGGCGGTGCTGGCGATGCTGCTGATCGCGGTGGCCCTCGGCGAGCGTCGGGTGCGGCACCGCTGGCTGGCCACGGGCGTGTTCGGGCTGCTCACCGGGGTGGCGCTCTGGTCCGACTGGCTGATCGTGCCGTACCTGGCGGTGGCCGGTCTGCTGCTGCTCTGGGCAGCGCCCAGGGATTTGGTGGGCTGGCCGGGGGTGCTGCTGGTGGTCGGGTTCCTGGTCGGCGTGACCCCGATGATCAAGGACAACGTCGTCGCCCCGGACGGGCAGGACTCGCTGTCGGTGTTTCGCGAGATCAGCACCAAGGACGGGGTGGCCCCGCCCTGGTCGGACCGACTGCACGGCGGGCTGCTGGAGGGGGTGCCGCTGGCGTCCGGGCTCTGCCCGATGGACGGCTGCGCCCGATGGCAGCAGTGGTTCGGCCTGCTCTACCCGCTGCTGCTGGTGGCCGCCGCCGGGCTCGCGCTGGTCGCGTACCGGCGGGCCGCGGAGGCCGCCGGGCGGGTCCGGGCGGTCGCGCAGCTCGCCCTGGTCGCCGGGGCGGCGCTGACCCTGATCGGGTACGCGCGCAGTCCGCTCGCCGCGACCGATCCGCTGGGCAACGCCCGGTACCTGTCGGTGCTGCAGATCTCGCTGCCGGCGGTGCTCTGGCCGCTCTGGCTGGCCGCCGCGCACGCGCTCCGGGCCGCGGCCGGGGCAGTGGCCCGGCTGGGCGGCGCGCTCGCGGGGCTGGTGCTGGCGGCGCTGACCGCCGGTGCGCTGGCCGCCACCGTGGCGTTCGTCGCGGACGCGCCGGCGCTGCGCGCCGAGGAACGGGGGGCCCGCGAGCTGGCCGACGCGGTCCGCCGGGTCGGGCTGCACGAGGTGTACGGGGACTACTGGACCTGCAACCGGCTGATCTTCAACACCGGCGAGGCGGTGGTCTGCGGGGTGCTGGACGGCACTCTGACGCCGGGGCAGAACCGCTATCCGGCGTACTGGAAGCGGGTGGGGCGGGCGGCCCGCCCGGGGTACGTGCTGGCGGTCGGCTCCCCGGCGGAGCGGGGGCTGCGCCGGCTGCTCGGCGACCGGGCGGACGCGGCCGTGGTGGCCGAGGTGGGCGGCTATCGCGTGTACCACCCGGAGAGCGCCGTGCGGCCGTGGCGCTGAGCCCGGGCCGTACGCTGATCCGATGCTCATCCTGCTGCCCCCGTCCGAGGGAAAGGCCGAGGCCGGCACGGGCCGGCGGCTGGACCTGTCCCGGCTCTCCCTGCCGGAGCTGACCCCGGCCCGCGAGGAGGTGCTGACCGCCCTGGTGGCGCTCTGCGCCGGCCCGGACGAGGCGGCGGCCCGGGCCGCGCTGGGCCTGAGCGAGGGGCAGCGCGGCGAGCTGCGCCGCAACGCGCGACTGCGGGCGGCGGCCACCGCGCCGGCCGGGCGGATCTACACCGGGGTGCTCTACGAGGCGCTCGACCTGGCCACGCTGCCGCCGGCGGCGGAACGGCTGGCCCGCCGCTCGGTGCTGATCAGCTCCGGGCTCTGGGGGGCGGTCCGCCTCACCGACCGGATCCCGCCCTACCGCTGCCCGGTCGGGGCGAAGCTGCCCGGCGTCGGCGCGCTGTCCGGGTACTGGCGGGCGGCGCTCGGGCCGGCGCTGGCGGCGGCGGCCGGCAGCGGGCCGGTGCTGGACCTGCGGTCCGGGGCGTACGCCGCCACCTGGGCGCCGCGCGGGGCGGTCGCGGAACGCACCGTCACGGTCCGGGTGCTGCACGAGCGCGAGGTCGACGGGGCGCCCACCCGCTCGGTGGTGAGCCACTTCAACAAGGCCACCAAGGGCCGGCTGGTCCGCGACCTGCTCACCGCCGGCGCCCGGCCGCGCACCGCCGCCGCCCTGATCGGGGCGCTGCGGGAGCTCAAGTACACGGTCGAGGAGCAGCCCGCCGCGGCCGGCCGGCCGCGCCAGGTCGACGTCGTGGTCACCGAGCTTTAGGGCCGCGCCAGCCGCAAATTTTGCTCAAGGCTCGGGCGGAGCGGTTTCGCCGCGCCCGCGCCGGGGGTCACGGTAGGGATCCCCGAGGCAAGGAGCACCCCCGATGGCCCCCGACTCCATCAGTCTGCTCGGCCGGCCCCGCCCGTCGCCCGCACGACCGCCGCTGGACTGGCTGACCCTCGCCGACGCGTTCGAGGTGGCCTGTCTGGTGCGCTGCACCCCGCCGCCGGCCAGCGACGCCCGCCGGCCCGAGATCGGGACCTACCGGGGCGGCGTCGCCGAGTTCAACCGGGAGGACGCGGCGCGCCGGATGCGGCAGCTGCTCGGCCGCCTGGACCTGCCGGTCGAGCACGAGCTGGCCACCGGCGGGCTGCGCCGGCGCTACGAGCTGCACCGGCTGTCCGTGCCCCGGGAGCACCGGTCGACGTACGCCGCCCTGCTGGAGACCGGCTGGCGGCAGGGCCGACGGGAGCTGCTGGGCGGCCCCGTCCCCGGCGCCTCCATGGCCCGGCGGGCGTGGCGACCCCGGCTGGCCGCCGCCGCGTGGCGGGCGGCGCTGCTGGCCGGTGGCCGCCACGTACGCCGGCACAGCCTCGGCATCCGGCTGGCCGACCGGGACCTGGCCGCGATGCTGGTGCGCGGCGCGGCGCTGCTGGAGGTCCCGGCGATGCTCCGGCCCGGTGCCGGATGCTTCCTGGTGAGCGTGCCCAACGGTCCGCACCGCGCGCGGATCGTGGAGAGCGCGACCCTGGTCCCCACGGCGACGGCCTGCTGAGCCGTACGCTCGGCGGCGTCCGCGGCCGCACCGGGCGGGGGCCGCGTCGCCCGGGTTCGCGCGTCGGGAACCTGTCGGGGTTGCGCGGCGGCCGGTGCACGGCGCACAGTGCTGCCCGTGAGCCGACACTGGTCTGTGCCCGGCCGGCGTCGGGTCGCCGCGCCGGTGGCGCTGCTGATGCTGCTGTTCCCGACCCTGGTCGGGGTGGCCGCCTGCCGGGACGAGCCGCGTGAGCCGGTGCGGATCCGGATCGCCACCGGCAGTCCGACCGCCGTCTACCACGCATTCGGCAAGTCCCTGGCGACAATCCTCAACCGCGAGCTGCCCGGGGTGCAGGCCAGGGTGGTGGTCACCGCCGCCTCGGCGCAGAACGTCCGGCTGGTCGGCTCCGGGCAGGCGGAGCTGGGCTTCACCCAGGCCGACGTGCTGCCGCCACGCTCCCCCGAGCACCCCACGGTGCTCGCCGTGGCCCGGGTCTACGACGATCTGCTGCACCTGGTCACCACGGCCGGTGGCCCGGTACGGACCCTCACGGACCTGCGCGGCCGGCGGGTGTCGGTGGGCGCCGACGGCTCCGGTACGGAGATCACCGCGACGCGGCTGCTCCAGGTGGCCCACCTCGACGGCGACCAGGTCCACCAGGAACACCTGGGCCTGGACGATTCGGTCGCGGCGCTGCGGGACGGCCGGATCGACGCGTTCTTCTTCTCCGGCGGCCTGCCGGTACGCGGCGTGGCGGAGCTGGCCGGGAGCACCGCCGTCCGGATGGTGGACCTGGCCGAGTGGGCGGAGCCGCTGCGCCGCCGGTACGGGCAGGTCTACGTGACCCGGGAAATTCCCCGCTCGGTGTACGGGACGGACCCGGTGAGCACGGTGGCGAACCCGAACTATCTGATCGTCCGCGCCGACCTCCCGGAGCCGCTGGTCCGGGCGGTGACCCAGCTGCTGATGGAACGCCGGGCGGAGCTGGCCGCCGCGCACCCGGCGGCCGGCCGGATGAGTCCCCGCTCGGCGATCGTCACCACCCCGCTGCCGCTGCACCCCGGGGCGGCGGACTGGTACCGCTCCAGCAAGCCCTGACGCCGGGCGTGGGCCGGGTCAGGCCGGAGCCGCCGCGGGGTCGACCGGGCCGGCGACGCCCACCGCGTCGTCCGGGACGTCCCCGCGGGCGGCGGGTTCGTCCGGGGCGGGGAACCACAGCTCGGCGACCAGTCCCCGCGGTTCGCCCCGGCGCATGGTGAGCCGGCCGTCGGACGAGTCGACCAGCACCGCCACGATGGTCAACCCCAGCCCGGCCCCGTCCACGTTCTGCACGTCGGGCGCCCGCCAGAACCGCTCGGTTGCCTGGTCGAGCTGGCTGACGGTCATGCCGGGGCCGGTGTCGCGCACCTGCAGCACGATCCCGCCGCCGTCGGCCGGGCGGACGGTCACCGTGACCTCTCCCCCGGCACCGCTGAACTTCACCGCGTTGTCGATCAGCGCGTCGAGGGCCTGGTCGATCGCGGTCGGCACGGTCCGGGCGTAGGCGGGGACCTCGGGGGCGTCCAGCCGGAGGCTGACCGACCGGTGCCGGGCCAGCGGCAGCCAGGCCGCCACCCGGGAGGCTGCGGTCCCGGCCGCGTCCACGGTGACCCGCTGGTTCTCCTCGCGTTCGGCCCGGGCCAGCGTGAGCAGCGCGTCGAGCACCGTGGCCAGCCGGTCGGTCTCCTCCAGCGCCAGCTGGTGCTCGGCGCGGCCGTCGGCGTCGGCGAGGCTCGGTCCCAGCTCCTCCACCCGCAGCCGCAGCGCGGTCAGTGGGTTGCGCAGCTGGTGGCTGGCGTGCGCCACGAAGGCCCGCTGCCGGTCCATCACGTCGGAGACCGCGTCGGCCATGTTGTTGAAGCTGGCCGCCAGCCGGCGCAGCTCCGGCGGGCCGAGCCGGGGGCGGACCCGGGCGGTCCGGTGTCCCTCGGCGATCTCGTGGGTGACCGCGTCCAGCTCGGTGACCGGCCGCAGCACCCAGCCGGCCAGCCCGAAGGCGGTGGAGACGCAGGCCAGCACGGCCAGCAGGCCGATCCCGGCGAGCAGCAGCCACCACACGGTGACGGTGCGCCGCACCTTCCCGGCCGAGGTGGTGGTGACCACCGCGCCGAGCACCTCGCCGCCGTCGTTGATCGGGACGGCCACCACCAGCGGGCCGTCGACCCAGGGCCACACCGAGTCCGGGCCGCTGGATTGCTGGCCGGCCAGCGCGGTGTCCAGGGCCGCGTCGGCGCGCGTGCCGGACGTCCACCGCGCCGAGGCGGCCACGGTGTGCCGGTCCCGGTCGACCACCGCCGCGCCGATGCCGTAAAGGTCGTCGTAGGCGGCCAGCTCGGCGTCGAGCGGATCGGGGCCGCCGCCGCGCAGCGCCGGGCCGGCCAGCGAGGCGAACCGGGTGGCGTCGGCGAGCCGGTCGGCGCGCACCCGGTCGGTCTCCCGGGTGGCGAGCGTGGCGGCCAGCGGGGTCTCCAGCGCCAGCAGCACGAGCACCATCAGGAGCAGGTAGCTGATCACGAGCCGGCGACGCACCCCGGCCTCCTCACTCGCCGCGGAGCCGGTAGCCGACCCCGCGTACGGTCTCCACCAGCGTCGGGTCGCCGAGCTTGCCGCGCAGCGAGCCGACGTGCACCTCGACTGTGTGCCGATCGGCCCAGACCGTGCCCCAGACGTCGAGCAGGATCCGCTCCCGGGGCACCGCCACGCCCGGCTGCCGCGCCAGCGAGAGCAGGATGTCGAACTCCTTGCGGGTGAGCGTGACGGCCCGGCCGGCGACGCTGACGGTGCGGCCACCCACGTCGATCTTGACGACGCCCGCCTCGATCAGGCTGCGCTCCGGCACGGTCTGCGCGGCCCGGCGCAGCACCGCCTCGATCCGCGCCTGGAGCTCCACCATGGAGAACGGTTTCACGACGTAGTCGTCGGCGCCCAGCCGCAGGCCGAGCACACGGTCCCGCTCCTCACCCCGGGCGGTCACCGCGATGATGCCGAGTTGGCTGCTGCGCCGGCGCAGCTCCCGGCAGAGATCGGTGCCGTCCCCGTCGGGCAGGGTCAGGTCGAGCAGCACCAGGTCGCAGGGGGCGGCGGAGAGCGCCGCCTCGACGGTGGCCGCGTGCTCCACCTGGTAGCCGCGCCGGGTCAGGGCGGACGAGAGGGCGGCCGCCACCCGCCGGTCGTCCTCGACCAGGAGGATTCGCACCCGTGTCTCCATCCGCTCGACGTGCTGCCCTGCGAATGGTGGCAGACGCGGCGGCGGGACGGGAGGGCGGCTGCCGGTCAGAGTCCGAAGACCTCGTCGGCGGTGGCGTCCCGCACCCCGTCCACGAACCCGCGGAAGCCGGGGTCGTCGTGGCTGGCCGGCACGCTGGTGATGTTCTCCCCGGTGGCCTGGGTGACGGCGTCGACCAGCGGCTGGTAGTCGGTCTCCGCGTCGGTGAAGCTGTCGTCGTCCGCCTGCCCGAGGTTGATCACGTGCTGGACGTCCTCGGTGGGGGTGTCCGGGTCGCCGGCCCACTCGGTGCCGTACCGGTAGCACTCGTCGTAGACGGCCCGTTCGCCGTCGGTCCAGTCGTCGTCGTAGCTCTGCATCGCCATCCCTCCGCGCGGCCTCCGTCCGAGCATGCCGGCTGACGGCGACCGAGCGCGGTAGTACGCGCGAACCGGGTCCGGCGATCTAGGCTGCGCTGGTGATCTACAAGATTCTCTCCAGCACCGAGTGGGAACAGGCGCAGGCGACCGGCGAGTTTTCCGGCACCGAGATGGACCGGCAGTCCGGGTTCATCCACCTCTCCGGCGCCGACCAGGTGGTGGAGACCGCCCGCCGGTTCTTCGCCGGGGTGACCGGCCTCACCGTGCTGGCCGTGGACCCGGACCGGCTCGGTGCCGCGCTGCGCTGGGAGGCGTCCCGGGGCGGTGCGCTCTTCCCGCACCTGTACGCCGCGCTGCCGGTCGGGGCGGTGGTGACGGCGCACCCGCTGCCGGCGGACCGGCCCGCCGCCGACGCGATCGCCGACCTGCTGCGCTGAGCCGTCCGCCGGGATCGGGCCGACGGGCGCCGGTCGAGCCGTGGGCGCCGACGGATACGGGCGGCGGGACGAGGTCGTCCCGCCGCCCGTGCGGCTCGCGTGCCGGTCAGGCGCAGAGTCGGGCGATCTCCGTCCGGAAGCGCTCCATCGAGTTCGGCTCGTCCGGTCCGAGCAGGTACGTCTTCAGCTCGCGCCGCGCCTCGGTCATCGGGTCGTCGCCGGCCCGGGTCAGCGCGACGATCTTCTCCAGCTCGCCGCAGTCGGCGGAGAGCAGGTACGCCGCCCGCGCGGTCGGGAAGTTGCGTCGGAACTCGTCCTCCGGCAGCCCGCTCGGGTTGGCCACGACGTACGGCCGCTGGCTCTGCACGAAGTCGGAGACCACACTGGACACGTCGCTGATCAGCAGGTCGGTCTGGTTGAAGCAGTCGAACAGCCCCGGCGTCCGGCCAGTGACCACCCGGTGCCCCGCACCGTCCAGCGAGGACGCGTCGGGGTCGCCGCCGGCCGCCCGGATCAGCCCCACCACGCGCTCGTGCACGGCCTTGGCCTCCTTCGAGCGGGAGCCGGTCAGCGGGTGCGGCTTGTAGATCAGCCGGACCTTGCTGCTCTCCAGCAGGCCCTTGACGATCCGCTCCCCCATCAGCACCAGCGAGGTGTGGTACGGGTCGTCGTCCAGCCAGCCCTCCCAGGTGGGGGCGTAGAGCACGGTGAACGGCCGGTCGACCGACTCCGCGCCGAAGGTGTGCACCCCGGCGAGCTGCGGCCGTCCGATCTCGACGATGTCCTCGTCGCGGACCCCGACTCCGGCCCGCGCGTAGCGCTCCCGCCCGGCCAGACCGGCCACCCAGACCTCGTCGTAGACCTTGCTGTACGGGTTGACGCTGGCCTGCTTGTCGCTGTCGCCGTGCCCGACGAAGACGTGCTTCATGCCGGGCTCGCGCAGCATGTGGATGTTCGCGCCGACGTTGGCGGCGTAGAGGGCGGCACGGATGCTGCCGAACTCCAGGTTCATGAAGTCCACCCCGGCCGGGGCGCAGATCACCGGCAGCCGGGTGTCGGCCATCTCCTGGAACGCCTCCCGACTGCGCATCAGCACCACCGCCGGGCGTTCCAGCGCCTCGACCGGGGCGAGCCACATGTTGGCCTGGTAGACGTCCTTCGCCGGGCCGGCGAAGTAGAGCGCCACCTCTGGCCGGTAGCTGTCCAGCCAGCGCTGCACGGCGGGCAGCAGGGGGCTCTGGCCCGTGCCGCGGCCACGCAGCCAGGTCAGCGCGACCACCAGGCCGACGATCGCGCTCAGCAGCGCGGCGACGGCCCCGGCGACCAGCACGGGGGCGGCGTCGTCGACCACCGCGGTGGCGACCGCACCGGGGATCAGCAACGCGTTCAGGAAGGGCAGCCGCTCACCGGCGACACCGGCCGCCCACCAGGGTGGCTGGGGCGCGGAGCGGATCGGCCCGAGGTCGATGTTGCGGACCAGCGCGGAGGTCGGGTTCCGCCGGTCGATCATGGTGTTCAGGGCGCCGGCGAAGATGGCGATCACCCAGACCGCGGCCACCAGCACGGTCAGGGCCAGGGCCTGCGGCGCGCCCGGGCGGACCGCGGCGAGCACCAGCAGCACCGCCCCGAGGTCCCGGGTGAGCTGCCGGTAGGCCCGGCCGAGACCCACCTTCTCCAGCAGCTTCAGCGAGGGCTCCGACCACCGGGTCACCGCGAACTCGCCGAGCACCGCCGCGATGCCGGCGACTGCGAACAACCAGACGACGCCGAACCCGCCCGCGACCAGCGCGACCAGGTAGCAGAGCACCAACAGGGCGCCGCGGGGGGCGGTGCCGATACGTCCTGTCAACGTGCCGAACAACGAGTACGCTCCCTCAGATCGATGACGGGCACGGCCCGACGGTCGTCGACGTCACGCCTGCGACACCGGGACCGGGCCGAGCGGTCCGGCGGTGACTGCGACCTTAACGCGAGTGGACATCCCGGCGTCGCCCGGGTATGCCAGACCATAACGGTCACGCCGTGCGAAGCCACCCGTACGGCGCTACATCGCCACACCGCTTGCTCGGGGTGGTTCAGCCGACCTTTCCGTAACAGGTCATGGCACCCGGGCCCTTGCGCGACGCGAGCTTGTGGAAGCCCAGCTCGACGGCTGTGTCGCGGGCGTAGTGGTTGCCGTTGTAGACGCAGATCGTGCCGACGCCGACCCGCTGCGCGGCGGCGGCCACCTCGGCCCGCGGCGGCTGCAGCTTTCCCTCGGCGAAGCGGGCCAACAGGAGCCGGTCCTTGGCGAAGTCCGAGTTGAGGTCGTACTCGACCAGGTACATGTCGCGGGGCAGGACCACCCGCACCTCGCTGGTGACGATCAGGGAGGTGCGCATGATCACCGGCGGGGCGAGCAGCAGCCCGTCCGGCCGGTCCTGCTTCTTGATCCAGAAGGCGATCCGCTGCCGCTGCTCGGGCAGCTTCCAGGTCGGCCGGTCGCTCATGGTGACCCAGCTCTTCGGCGACCACATCGGGGTGCCCCAGACCGCGAAGACGGCCACCATCGCCGCCGCCACCGCCCCGCCGACCGCGCCGCGCAGCAACCGTGACGGCGACCGCACCTCGACCGTGCACAGCAGACCGATCAGCGTCGGCAGCGCCAGCACCCAGGGCACCCGCCAGAGCACCACGGAGATCCCGGTGAGCGCGCCGAGGGTCTCCAGCACACCAGGGACCAGCAGGACGCTCAAGGTCAACGCCGCGCCCGCCGCGAGCACAGCCGGGGTGCGGCGCCGGGCCAGCAGCGGGCCGCACCACAGGGCGATCCCGCCGATCACCCCGATGATCCCGATCATGAGGGTCCGCCGGTAGGTGTACTGGGCGTCGAAGAAGGCACTGTCGGCGCCGACGGCGTTCATCCCGCCGAGCAGCAGCCGGGACGCCACGATCGCCCCGACCGGGTAGACGACCGCGGCCAGCCCTCCGATCACCGCGTCCTTCCAGCGGCCGACCAGCAGCATGGCCAGCCCGGCGGCGCCGGCCAGGATCGGCAGGATGATGGCCGAGGTGGTGGTGAGACCGGTGGCGGTGACCGAGAGCGCGAAGACCATCAGCAGCGCGCGGCGGCTGCGGGTGTCGAACCACTCGGTGAGGTAGAGCCACATCAGCGGGATGACCGCCGAGACGAACATGCCCTTGCCCTCGTAAAGCCGGGGCAGGTGGTAGGTGCCGAGCGCGGCGTCGCCACCGGCCACCAGGTAGAGAAAGGCGACGGCCACGCTGAACGCGAGCACCGGCCGGCGCGGGGCCCACCGGTGGGTCAGCCGCCACAGGGCCAGGACGGCCAGCACCGCCATCACCGGCAGCGCGACGTACCAGGTGGCCGAGGCGCCGTGGATGCCGAGGACGTGCCCGAGCGCGCCGTCGAAGACCTCGATGGAGGGCGTCGGCGGCTGCGAGCCCATCGCCCGGGCCACGTTCTCGGTGAAGAGGAAGTCGTTGAGCGGCACGGTGTCCCGCTCGGCGACCCAGACCGACCTGCCGACGTAGTAGACGTCGTCCGGGGTGTTCCGGGCGATGTAGAACGAGGAGATCGCCACCCCGATGGAGACGACCAGCGCGTACGCCGACTGGCCGGCGGTCGGGGCGGGGGTGGCCGGGGCCGGGCCGGCACGCCAGTCGCGCCGGGTGAACAGCATCACCCCGACCGCGGCCAGGGCCCCGGTGACGGCCGGGATCCACCACGACACCCCGGCGCCGGCCGGGGTGTTCGCCAGGCCGGCGGTGACCGCCGCGACCACCCCGGCCGCCAGCACCGGGAGCAGCCAGCGGCGTGGGTGCCGGGCGACGGCGGGGGCCTCGACCGCGCCGACGTCCGCCGCCGGCACCGCCGACCCGCGACGCCGGGACCGCGCCAGCGTCCAGCCGACGAGCACTAGGCAGCCGGCCACCCAGATCAGGAACGTGACCGACGGGCGGAGGTCGACGAAGAGGGCCGCATGGTAGAGCACCGTCCACAGGGCGAAGCCCAGCACGCCCGCGTCGGTGACGACGGCGGGCGCCGCCGCGACGGCTGCGCCGAGGCGGCTGCCGCGCGGGGACTGCGGGAGTTCGGGGGCGGCGTCCGCGATGGCGGGGCGCGGCGCCACGGCGACGTGGTCGGCGTTCGACACGGGTCGTCCTTGTCGTCGTACTGGTGGGTGGATCCCGTACGGTGGGCGGCGCCACCCGGCGGTCCCCCGGTCCGGTCTCGCAAGAGACTAGCCGGGCCCGCGCGATCACGTGGTCCGGCGTCGCGGTGGGTGACCGGGGCGGTGCGTGTGTCCGGTCATCCCGAGACGGGCGCCTCGCGCTGCCGGGGCACGGCGGTGACCGCGGCCAGCCCCGCGACGACGGACTCCACCAGGGTCTCCAGGTAAGGATCGGCGAGCGGGGTGCGGGCGATGGCGAGCCGCCAGTAGAGCGGCCCCACGATCAGGTCCACCGCGACGTCCGGATCGACGTCCGCCGGCAGCTCGCCCCGCTGCACCGCCCGCAGGATCAGCTGGCCGGCGATCTCCTGCTGCTTGCTGCGCAGCACCTGCTGCAGCGTCTGGTCGATGGTCGGGTTCCGAGCCGCCTCGGCGAGCAGGTCGGGGATGATCTGCGAGGCCAGCGGGTGGCGCAGCGCGTGGGTGACGACCTGGAACAGCAGATTGAGATCGCCACGCAGGCTGCCGGTGTCCAGCGACGGCAGCTTGCTGCCCGCGGCCGCCACGACCGTCTCCAGCACCAGCTCGAGCTTCGAACTCCAGCGGCGGTAGACCGCGGTCTTGCTCACCCCGGCCCGGCGGGCGACCGCCTCGATGGAGAGCCGGCCGTAGCCCACGGCGGCGAGTTCCTGCATCAGGGCCTTGCGGATGGCCGTGGTGATCTCGCCCCGCAGCACCGCCGCACCGGCGGGCGCGCGCCTCTTCCCGGTCGTCACGGGAGACTCTTCTCGGCTGTCACGTGGGACAATGTACCGCAACGACGGTACGGTTGCGTCCCGACGTGTTTTGGACTACCGTCCACCCCGCGACGAGCCCCCCTCCGGCCCGCGCGCGGACGCACCGGACCAGCTCATCGTCACACCCCGTCCCGTTGTACGAAAGATCGGAGCGCCCAGCTCATGGCCAACACCGCCCTGGCCGGCCCCGACGCGGGCCTGACCCAGGCGCAACTGGCCGCTCGGCACGGCCTGCGGGTCGCCGGCGAGCGCCCGTCGCTGGTCGAGTACAGCCGTCGACTCTGGGCCTACCGGCACTTCGTTGCCGCGTACGCCAACGCCAAGCTCCTCGCCTCGTACAGCAACGCGAAACTGGGCCAGGTCTGGCAGGTGCTGACCCCGCTGACCAATGCCGCGGTCTACTACCTGATCTTCGGCCTGGTGCTCGCCCAGAACTCCATCCCGAACTTCATCGCGTACCTGACCACCGGCCTGTTCATCTTCAACTTCACGCAGAGCGCGATCCTGGCCGGGACGCAGTCGATCAGCGGCAACCTCGGGCTGATCCGGGCCCTGCACTTCCCCCGGGCGAGCCTGCCGCTGGCCGCCACGCTCACCCAGTTCCAGCAGTTGCTGGCCTCGATGGTCGTGCTGATCGGCATCGTGCTGTTCACCGGCGAGCCGCTCACCCTCCAGTGGCTGCTGCTGCCGCCGGCACTGGTGCTCCAGGCGATCTTCAACGCCGGCGTGGTGCTGATGGTGGCTCGGATGGGTGCCAAGGCCAGCGACCTGAAGCAGGTCATGCCGTTCATCATGCGCACGTGGATGTACGGCTCCGGCGTGCTCTACAGCGTGCGCCTGTTCAGCCGGCTGCCGGAGTGGGCCAGCACCCTGATCGAGTTCAACCCCATGCTGGTCTACATCGAGCTGGCCCGGTACGCCCTGCTCGAGCAGGCGCCGATGCTCAACCAGTCGCTGACCCAGCTCTGGCTGGTCGCGGCCGGCTGGGCCGTGGTGGCCGGCATCGGCGGGTTCATCTACTTCTGGCGAGGCGAACAGGAGTACGGCCGTGGTTGAGCACTTCAACGGGTCCGACGAGGCCACCCTGACGCTGCCCGCCCTGCAGGCGCGGATCCCCACGGTGGTGGTGGACGAGGCACACATCGTCTACCGGGTGCACAAGGGCGCCAGCGGCGGCACCACCCCGGTCGCCGCGCTGCGCCGCCTGGTCAAGCGCACCTCCGCCCCCAACGTGCGGGAGGTACACGCGGTCAAGGGGGTCAGCTTCACCGCGTACCGGGGCGAGGCGATCGGCCTGATCGGCAGCAACGGCTCCGGCAAGTCCACCCTGCTGCGGGCGATCGCCGGGCTGCTCCCGGTCGACCGCGGCGCGATCTACACCCAGGGCCAGCCGTCCCTGCTCGGCGTCAACGCCGCGCTGCTCAACGACCTCTCCGGTGAGCGGAACGTCACCCTGGGCTGTCTGGCCATGGGGATGCCGCCCGAGGAGGTCGCCCGGCTCACCCCGGAGATCATCGACTTCTCCGGCATCAACCAGCGCGGCGACTTCGCCTCGCTGCCGATGCGCACCTACTCCTCCGGCATGGCCGCCCGGCTGCGTTTCTCCATCGCCGCCGCCAAGAAGCACGACGTGCTGCTCATCGACGAGGCGCTCGCCACCGGCGACAAGGGCTTCCGCAAGCGCAGCGAGCAGCGGGTCCGGGAGCTGCGGGAGAGCGCCGGCACGGTGTTCCTGGTCAGCCACCAGCTCTCCTCGATCCGGGACACCTGCGAACGGACGATCTGGCTGGAATCGGGCGACCTGCGCATGGACGGCCCCACCGACGAGGTCATCCGGGCGTACGAGGACTTCTCGAACGGCAGGTAACGTCGGGGGGTCCCCACGGTGACCAGCGGAGATCGACATGTCCCGTCACCGGTGTGAGTCACCCGAACGGACACGTTAGGGTTCATCCGGTCGCCCGGCGGCTGTAACCCATCGTTGGGAATCGTTGAGAGTGAGGATCGGCAATGACGCAGGACCACACCACCAGCCCGGACGCCGCAGCGCCGGCGGCGACACCGTGGCGGCCCTCGCGGACGGTGGCGGTGGTGCTGGCCGGTGGCACCGGGACCCGGCTTGGGCTGGGCATCCCCAAGCAGCTGCTGAAGATCGCCGGTAAGCCGATCATCGAACACACCCTGGCCGTCTTCGAGGCCGCCCCCGAGATCGACGAGATCATCGTGCTGATGGCCGTCGGCCACGTGGCCGACGCCCAGCAGATCGTCGACAAGGCCGGCTTCCGCAAGGTCAGCAAGGTGATCGAGGGTGGCGACACCCGCAACGCCACGACCCGCATCGCGCTGGACGCGGTCGGCGAGGGCGACGTCAACATCCTCTTCCACGACGCGGTCCGCCCGCTGGTCAGCGCCCGGATCGTCCGCGAGTGCGTCAACGCGCTCTGGACCTACTCGGCGGTCGACGTGGCGATCCCCTCGGCCGACACGATCATCCAGGTCGACCAGGAGGACTGCATCGTCGACATCCCGGTGCGGTCGACCCTGCGGCGCGGTCAGACCCCGCAGGCGTTCCGCTCCGGCACCATCCGCGAGGCGTACCGCCACGCCGAGGGCGACCCGAACTTCGCCGCCACCGACGACTGCGGCGTGGTGCTGCGCTACCTGCCCGGCACGCCGATCAAGGTGATCGACGGCTCGGACGAGAACATCAAAGTCACCCACCCGGTCGACGTGCACCTGGCGGACAAGCTCTTCCAGCTCGCCGCCGCCCAGGCACCGCGGCTGAGCGACCACCGCAGCTACAGCGAGGAGCTGACCGGCCGCACCGTGGTCATCTTCGGCGGCAGCTACGGCATCGGCCACGACCTGGCCGAACTGGCCCGCCGCTACGGCGCGCAGGTCTTTCCGTTCAGCCGGTCCAGCACCGGCACCCACGTCGAGCGGGCCCAGGACGTCGAGGCCGCGCTCAAGACGGCCTTCGAGGCGACCGGCCGGATCGACTACGTGGTGGTCACCGCCGGCATCCTGGAGAAGGGCGAGCTGGCCGAGATGGACCAGGACACCATGGACCGGGTCCTCCAGGTCAACTTCGTCGGCCCGGTCATCGCCGCCCGGCAGTCCCTGCCGTACCTCCAGCAGACCAAGGGGCAGCTGCTGCTCTACACCTCCAGCTCCTACACCCGGGGCCGGGCCCAGTACGCGCTCTACTCGGCCACCAAGGCCGCCCTGGTCAACCTGACCCAGGCCCTCGCCGACGAGTGGGCCGAGTTCGGCGTGCGGGTCAACTGCATCAACCCCGAGCGCACCGCCACCCCGATGCGCACCAAGGCGTTCGGCGAGGAGCCGGAGCACACCCTGCTGTCGGCCGAGGCCGTCGCCCAGGCCTCGCTGGACGTGCTGATCTCCGAGCTCACCGGCCAGGTGATCGACGTACGCCGGGCGCCGGGCGAGCCGGTGGTGGCGGTGCCGGCCCAGCCGATCGGCGGCGCGGACGACGAACTCCCCAGCGGCGTCGACGCCGGCTGACGGCGCAACGGAGGCGACCGGCGACATGCGTGGTGACCTGGTCCGTAAGCTGCTCGCCCGGGTGCTGACCGCCGGGCTGGCGGTACTGGCGTTCCTCGTCGTGGCGCTGACCGGGGCGACCGGCTGGGGCCTGGCGATCGCCGTCGCCGCCCTGGCCGCCGCCGCGGTCGAGCGCCGTGTCCGGCCGGGTGCCGACGCCGTCGCCGAGGCGGTCCTGGTGGCCGCCGGCATCCTGGTCGGGTACGCCCGCCGGGTCGACCACACCTTCGACCCGGCGCTGGCACTCGCCGCGCCCGTCCTGCTCGGCCTGGTGCTGCTGGCGAGGCCGCTGCGCGACGCCGGGGCGCTGGAGATCCGGGCGGCCAACCTCCCGGTCCGCTCCTGGTCCCCGCGGCTCGCCGCCCGGCTCGACGACGCGCTGCTCGGGTTGCTCGCCGTGGTGGCGGCGGCCGCCGCCCTCGACCTGCCGACCTGGGTGGCGCTGGTCGCCGTCCTGCTGGTCGCGGGCGGCTGCGGTGCGATCGGGCTGGACCTGGCGCGGCGCCGGTTCCGGCCGCCGGCCGGGGGCGGCCCGGTGGGCCGGGCGCTGCGCCGGCACCAGCCCGAGTTCCTGCTCTACTTCTCCGCCCCGCCCGGGTCGGAGTACCAGGTCACCATGTGGCTGCCGTACCTGGAGCGGATCGGCCGGCCGTTCATGGTGCTGGTGCGGGAGCCCGACCACCTGTCCACCATCGCGGCGGCGACCCGCGCGCCGGTGGTCTTCTGCCCGACGCTCAAGGCGATGGACGAGGCGCTGGTGTCGAGCCTGCGGGTGGCGTTCTACGTCAACCACGGGGCGAAGAACAGCCACTGCATCCGCTTCTCCCAGCTCACCCACGTGCAGCTGCACCACGGCGACAGCGACAAGGCGCCCAGCGCCAACCCGGTCTCCGGCATCTTCGACCGGATCTTCGTGGCCGGTCCGGCGGCGATCGAGCGGTACGCCCGGGCCGGCGTGGAGATCCCCGCCGAGAAGTTCGTCGTGGTCGGCCGGCCCCAGGTCGAGGCGATCGAGGTGCGCCGGGAACCGGCGCGCGGCCTGGCCGCCCCGACGGTCCTCTACACCCCGACCTGGACGGGGCACCACGCCGACGCCAACTACTGCTCACTGCCGGTGGCCGAGACGATGCTCCGCCGGCTGCTCGACCGGGGTGCCACGGTGATCCTGCGGGCCCACCCGTACACCGCGCAGAACCCCACCTCGGCGCGGCAGCTCGCCCGGCTCACCGAGCTGCTCGCCGCCGACCTGGCGAGGACCGGCCGGGCCCACCTGTGGGGCGCGGCGGCCGGCCGCGAGCTGACCCTCGCCGAGTGCGTGAACCGGTCCGACGCGCTGATCTCGGACGTCTCCGGGGTCATCTCCGACTGGCTGTACTCGGGCAAGCCGTACGCGGTGACCGACATGGGGGCCGAGGGCGCGGATTTCGTGGCGCGCTTCCCGCTCGCCGCCTCCGGCTACCTGCTGCGCCGGGACATGTCCAACGTGGACCAGGTGCTGACCGAGCTGCTCGACACCGACCCGAAGGCGGCGGACCGTTGGGCCACCCGGGCCCGTTACCTCGGCGACTTCCCCGACGACTCGTACGCGGAGGCGTTCCTCGACGCCGCCCGCCGGGAACTCGAACCGCGCTGGAATCCGCCTGCGCCCCGGGCCGCCGATCCGGTCGCCCCGGACGGCTCGCCGCTGTCCCCCACCGCCTGACCGGCGGTCACAGGTACGGGTCGAGCAGGGCGAGCACCGCCTCGGGGTCCTCGACGTGTGCGTTGTGGCCGAGCCCGGGCAGTGTGGCAACCGGCACGCCCAGCTCCTTGAGCTGCGCGTCGGACACCATCGGGTCCTGCTCACCCCGGGCCAGCAGCACCGGCACGTCGGTCGCGGCGAGCAGGGCGGGCAGCCGCGGCTCCCCCACCGCGAAGGCGGCCGGGTCCATGGCCAGCCGCCAGCGGCCGTCCTCCCGGCGCAGGCCGGCGTCCACCACGGGGTGGTCCGGGGCGAACAGTCCGGCCAGTCCGGAGACCCGCAGGTAACGGCGGGCGGCCTCGTCCCGGCTGGCGAACCAGGTCACCGGGCGGGCGGCCAGCTCGCCGGCCTTCGCCAGCTCGGTCGGGGACCACACCGCCTTGATGCCGAGCCCCACCACCGCGTCCACCGGCAGGCGCCGCGCCCGCGCGGCCAGGGCCAGGGCCACCACACCGCCGAGCGAGTGGCCCAGCATCACCAGGCGGTCCCGGGGGCCGAGCCGCTCGGCGACCGGGCCGAGCCCCTCCACCACCTGACGCGCGAGGGCCTCGAAGGAGTACCCGGGCAGCAGCGGCGACCAGCCGTGCCCGGCCAGGTCGGGGGCGAGCCAGCGGCCCGCCCAGCGGCGCTCGAGCAGCGGCGCCCAGGGCAGCCACACCTCGCCGGTGGCGCCCATGCCGTGCAACAGCAGCAGATGGCGGGTAGCGGTCGCGTCGCCCATAGGCCGCAGTGTGCCACCGGACGGACAGGACGCGCGAGAGCGGACGGCGGGCGGAAGGCCCGACGGACGACGCCGGGCCCCGGCTCAGCAAGCCGGGGCCCGGGCGGGGAAGGGTGCGATCAGGCGGAGTAGCCGCGGGTGGCCATCCAGTTCGCCAGGTCGATGGTGCTGATCCAGTACGCCGGCAGCGACGGGTCGGCCGAGTCGGCGATCCGGACCGTGCGGCCGTCGTTCTTGTAGCCGACCACCGCGATGTAGTGGCCGCCCGGGAAGGAGTGCCAGCCGCCGTCGGCGTCGGTCGCGGAGCCGACGATGTTGGCGACCACGCCCCGGCCGTCGGTGACGGCCTTGACCACGTCGGCCTGGAGCTGGTCCATCTGCGCCGGGGTGGCGGGGCCGGGGATCATGTGGGTCCGCCAGGGGCTCCCCTTGACCATCTGGTTGAGCCCGCGGGTGGTGTCCTCGGCCGAGTTGGTGCCGTTCTCGCCGGCGTTCAGCGGGGCGACCATCGCGTCCTGGGTGGTCTCGACGCCGCTCGCGCTGAGCGCGTTGCGCACCGCGGCCGGGCCGCAGTTCCAGTAGGCGGTCTGCGCCTGGTAGGTGTAGCGGAGGATCTTGGTCGACGGGGGCTTCGGCTTCGGCTTCGCCTTCTTCGTGACGTCCGGGTCCGCCTTGGCGGTGCTGGCCTTCGCCGACGGCGACGCGCTCGGCGAGGCGGACGGCGACGCCGGGGCGGCGAGCTTGGCCTCGGCGGCGGCGTCACCGAGCCGGGGGGCCAGCTCGGCGACGGAGGCGGTGTGCTGCTGACGGACCGGCGAGTCGTCGGTGGTGGTCAGTGCGGCGCCGGTGCCGCCGGCCAGCACGAGCGCGGCGGCCGAGCCGGCGATGATCTGGTACGGGCGCTCGGTCGCGAGGCGCCGCAGCTGACGCTTGAGGTGGTGCTTCACGTGTTCCTCCACGGGGGCCGGAGCGGCGCACGCCGGCCCGACGCGCGGAGGAGCTCACGCGCGTTCGCGAGGGGCGGGTGGCCGCGGGAAAGGGAGCGCCCGGGTGTGCCGGGCTGAGGGGTGCCGGACGCGTCAGGCGAGCGCCGGCGCCGGTGCGCCGTGGAGGCGGGGGGAGGATCGGGGGGAGGTCGGCACGAGGATGGAACTCCTTCCTTCACCGCCTACCGGGTTAGCTGACGGATTCGGGCGGGAAGTACGCCCTACCGCGGCCCGTAGGCTCGCGGATTCACCCCGGTGTTGCACTGGGTCCCCGGTTCGTGAGATCACGATTGAGCGGGTCGGCACGGCGTCGCCACTTGCGATCGAAAACCGCACCGGACGCGCCGACACTACCGGTGGGTACGCCTCATGCCAAGCGCCCCCACCTGCGTAAACCTTGAACTTCATTACTCTGACCGGAACAGCCGGTCACTGACGTCACTCAATGGGACACGCAGTTGAGTCGGAACCCTAGGGCGACAATCGGGCATCGGGTGGGCGACCGGCCCGCAATCGCGGGGTTCAATCACCCGACCTGATCCGGATGACCGTTTCCGGCGCACCGTGACGGGGCTCACCGAATTCGGGTAACGATTCAGCCGACCCGGGCCGGACGCCATTGCGCGCTCGCTACGGCGGCACCGGCCGGCGCCGGGCGCCGGCCGGCCGGCTCGGCCGGGCGCGGCGCGGCGTGTCCCGGGCGTACCGCCGTCGCGGCCGCGTACGCCTCGACGGCCAGGGCGCGGGCCGCGTCGGCGGCCAGTTCGGCGTCCCGCCACGCCTGCCGCTCCCGCTCGGCGGCGACCCGCCAGCCGCGCCGGCGGTGCTCACGTACCGCCCGGGCCAGGACGATCTCCTGCTCGGCCGGGTGCCGGCGGGGATCCCAGCCGTTGCGGTGGGCCAACACGTCGGCGAGCTGCCGGGCGGTCAGGTCACCCCGCCAGTGCGCCGCCATCGCGGCGTGGTGCAGCCACCGCTCCCGGGCCGCGTACTCGGCCGGGGTACGGGGCGTGTGTGGCTCGGGCAGCGCGGCGACGCCGGCGAGGCGACGGGCGGCCGCCTCTGCCTCGTCGTACGCCCGCCAGGCCCGGTCGGCCTCGCCCTGGGCGGCGAGCCACTGCTCCCGCCGGCGGCGAGCGTTCTGCGCGGCCCCGGCGGCGGCCACCGCGACCTCGTCGGCGTACCGGCCGAGGTCGGCGAGGCGGGCGGCCTCCTCGGCGGCCGGATCGGGGGTCGCGTCGGGCGGGCTGTCCCGCTCCGGACGGGCGACCAGCGCGGCGAGGAGGCCGAGGGCGAGCAGAAGCAGGGCGGACCAGATGGCGGCGGCCTCGGGAACAGCGGTGAGGAAGTGGTAGAGAACGGTCTTTTCCATGGTCGACACCTCACGGGGAGCGTCGTCGTGACGGAGGAGTCCGCAAAGCCCGGGCGCGGGGCGCCACCGTCGGGGGCGCCGCCGGGCCGCCGTCGGGCGGGTGCGGGGGTGAGGTTCTGTGGTGCGGTGCGGGCGGAGCGGCCGCCGCAGGAGGTCAGCGCGCGGGCGGGGCCCGGGAGCCGGCGGTTGCCGGGGGCGCCCCGGCCGGCGGGCGCTGCCGGCCGACCGGGACCACCCCGGTCGGCCGCGGTGGCGCCGCGGCCGGCACGACGCCCGGGAGGGCGCCCGCCGCGTCCCGATCCCACGCCCCCGACCGCGGGGCGGAGCGCGCCGCGGAGCCGGCGCGGGTGCCGGAGCCCGCGGGCGAGGTCGCCGTCCCCGCCGGGAGGCCGAGGGCACCGGACCGGGCCCGGCCGGCGGCGTCGGCCCGGTCGGACCAGCGGATCAGCAGCCGGGCGTGGGCGGAGTCGGACGCGGCGACGGATTTGCCCACCCGGGACGACCCCTCGACCGGGCCGGCGAGGCGGGCCGCCGCGGGTGCGCTCGCGGCCGTACCCACCGGCAGCGTGGTGGCGCCGAGCGAGCAGGCGACGACCACGGCCAGGCTGGCCAGCATGCGGGCCGTCCAGCGCGCCACCCACCACACGGGACAGGTGAGCGCGATCGGGAGCACGGTCCCAACCTACCGCCGTCACCGCCGGTCCGCACCGTCGCCGGGCGTGTCGCGGCGGCCCCGCGCACGGGCACCGACCAGCATGGACGATTTCCTCGTCCAGCCCGTTTCGTCACGCCGGCCATCGCCGATCATGATGAGTTGCCCGGTCGGCACGAACGGCGGGCTCTCCAAGGGCGCGGTCGAGCGGGCGGCCGGGCCGGGCCGGTGATCGGGACCGGTCAACGGCCGGCGCGGAGCGACGCACCTCGGCCTCGGAAGGGCCGGCGACGTCGGCGGCGGGCGGAGGGGCGGTCGCGCCGCTCAGGCCGGGTCGCGTGGCCCGGCGTACTCGACGGATCGCGGCAGGGTGGCGCGGGCTTCGACCGGCCCGGCGGGCGCCGGGACGGACGGCGCGGGGGTGGCCCGCGCGCCGGCTCGGCGGGGCGGTCCCAGCCGGCGCGTCATCGGCAGCTCCACCCAGCGGTGCAGGGCGGCGGCGAGCAGCAGGTTGACCAGCAGGAAACCGATCGCGGAGAGCGGTCCCCACCAGCCGTCCAGTCCCTTCCCCCAGTCGCCGGTGAGCCGCAGCACGGTCGTCATCACCAGGACGTGCACCAGGTAGAAGGCGAACGAGACCTCACCGAGCCAGACCATCGTGCGGGACCGCCACGGCGTCCGCCGGCCCCGCACGTCCGCGTCCGCCGCGGCGGTGATGACCAGGAGGTACGCCACCGCGAGCAGGGCCGCCCAGAACTCGGCGCGGATCCACTGGGCGGCGACCACCCAGGTGGCGACGAAGAGCAGGCTGGCCAGGGTCAGGCCCGGCCCCCGCCAGCGGCCCCGGCGCATCAGCTCGGCCGCGGCCACGCCCATCCAGAACTCCAGCGACCGGGCCACCGGGAAGATCTGGGTGAACCACCACCGGCTCTCCTCCGGCACCAGCAGCTGGCCGGGCCAGAGAGCCAGCACGAGCAGGGGTGCGGCGACCACCGCGGCCCACAGCAGGCCGGTCCGGGCCCGGCGCAGGTGGGGCAGCACGAACGGCAGGCACAGATAGAAGGCCAGTTCGCAGGAGAGCGACCAGCTCACGTTGTTGACGCTGTAGAAGTAGCCGTCGAGGGGGATCCAGGCCTGTACCAGGAGGAGGTTGCCGACGGCGGCCCACGGCGCGACCGGGTCGGCGAACCAGGACGCGACGGCGAGCGCGGCCACGAACGTCACCAGGTGGTTCGGGTAGATCTTGGCCAGCCGGCGGCGCAGGAAGGTCCGCCGCGGCTCGCCGTCCCGGTACGACCAGACCAGCACGAACCCGCTGAGGATGAAGAAGAACTCCACGCCCGAGAGGCCGAGGGAGAACAGCTTGTCCACCACCGCCTTGTAGTCGGGCTCGGCGACGATCCGCATGGTGCCGACGTGGAAGCCGAAGACCAGCAGGGCGGCGATCCAGCGCAGCCCGGTCAGCGAGGGCAGGCGGGCGGGGCGTGCCGGGATCGGGGCGGCGGTCATTTCGGCGACCCTACCGGGGTGTCCATCATCCCGGAAAACGTCGCCCGCGTGGGGGATCCGCCACGGCCGGTTGATGCACTACGATCCCTGTTTCTTGCGTTCTTCTTGCGTTCCAGCACGACACGAGGGCGGTCCGCCGGCCGCTCGCACGGTGCCCAGGATGAGAGGTGGACACCGCATGCACCAGCGGATCCTGCTGCGCGCCCGAAAGGGCCCGTTCGACGTGGTCAGCCCCGAGGAGACCTTCGAACGGAACTGGCTCGGCGACAACAACGGCAACCTGGTCTTCGGCCACGCGGCCCACAAGCTGCTCGCCACCTCGACCGCGGAGATCACCCCGACCGAGTTCCGGGCCGGCTCGTACGACCCGCGGGAGATCAACGAGCGGTACGACGTCTTCGTGGTGCCGTTGGCCAACGCGTTCCGGCGCAGCTACGTCGACCGGCTCCAGTCGATGACCCGGATGATCGAGAAGCTGAAGATCCCGGTGGTGGTGCTGGGCGTCGGCGCGCAGACCAACGTGCACGGCGACCGGGAGTACCTGCGCCCGATCGACGACGCGGTCAGCGCCTTCTGCCGGGCGGTGCTCGACCGCTCGCACACCATCGGGGTACGCGGCGAGGTCACCGAGGACTACCTGCGCACGCTCGGCTTCTCGGCGGTCGAGCAGATCGGCTGCCCGTCGATGTTCCTGCACGGCGACAGCCTGCGCATCGAGAAGGGCAAGGCGGCGCTGGGCCGGGAGGACCGGGTCGCCCTGACCATCTCGCCGTACGTCAAGTCGATGGCCAAGATCGTCAGCAGCCACCACGAGCGCTACCCCAACCTGCGCTACCTTCCGCAGGACCTGCGGACCCTGGGCACCCTGCTCTACGGGGACGCCGCGGAGCACCGGGGCAAGAGCAGCGCCATGCCGGTGCACAGCACCCATCCGCTCTTCGTCGAGGACAAGGTGCGGATGTTCGTCGACCCGTGGACCTGGATGGAGTACCTGTCCGGCTTCGACTTCGCGTTCGGCACCCGGATCCACGGCACCATCACCGCGCTGCTCGCCGGCACCCCCGGTTACCTCTTCGCCCACGACTCGCGCACCCTGGAGCTGGCCCGGTACTTCGACATCCCGCACCGGATCATGGGCGAGGTCCCGGCCGACGTCGACGCGGCCGAGCTCTACCAGGAGGCCGACTACTCCGCGCTCAACGAGGGACACAAGGCCCGTTTCGCGACGATGATCCGCTTCCTGGACCGGCACGACCTGGGCAACGCCTTCGCCGACGGGGACAGCGCGGCCCGCTTCGACCAGCAGGTCCGGGAGGTCTCGTTCCCGCCGGCGGTCCGGCCGCTGCACACGCTCGGTTGGGACGAGCTGGCGACCCGGATGCAGTGGCTGCGTGACCAGCACACCGAGCTTCAGCAGGAGCTGACGGAGGCCCGCGCGATCCGCCTGAGCGCCCGGGTCAAGGACGCGGTGAACGGCCGGGTGCGCCGGTTGCTTCACCGTTAACCCGCTGCTGGGACGCTGTTCAGCGAGCGCACCTCCGGGGGCAACGTCAGGTTTCGGGCCTGTCCACCCGAACCCTCGATCGTGTGCGGGTGGTCACCGAGACTCGACACCCGCTGCTGAGCGTCGTCGTGCCCGTGCACGGCGTGGAGGCCCACCTGCACCAGTGCCTCGACTCGATCCTCGGCGGCCTCGACACCGCCGACGCGGCCGACGTGGAACTGGTCGCGGTCGACGACGCCTCGCCGGACCGCTGCGGGGAGATGCTGCGGGCGTACAGCGCCCGCCGGCCGGCGGTGCGCATCGTGACCCTGCCGAGCAACGTGGGTCTCGGCCTGGCCCGCAACGCCGGGCTGGACGAGGCGACCGGCCGGTACGTCTGGTTCGTGGACAGCGACGACTGGCTCCCGCCCGGCTCGGTGGCCGCCGTGCTGGCGCGGCTACGCGCGGACCGGCCGGACGTGCTGCTGCTGGACCACCTCCGGGTGCACCACGACGGCCGGCTGGAGGAGGACGCGAGCAGCCCGCTGCTGCGCGGGGTCGACGGCTGCGTGGGCCTGGCCGAGCACCCTCCGCTGCTCCGGGTCCAGCACACCGCCTGGAACAAGGTGATCCGCCGCGCCTACCTGACCGAGCTGGGGCTGCGCTTCTTCCCCGGCTGGTACGAGGACATCCCGTTCAGCCACCCGCTGCTCATCGCGGCGGAGCGGATCGCCGTGCTCGACCGGATCTGCTACCGCTACCGGCAGGGCCGCCCCGGCGCGATCACCTCGACCCGCAGTGACCGGCACTTCGACGCGTTCGACCAGTACGACCGGCTCTTCGGCTGGCTCGCCGCCACCCGCCCGGACGACAACCGGCTGCGGGCCGAACTGTTCGGGCTGATGATCAGCCACCTGCTGGTCGTGGTCGGCAACGACCACCGGATGCCGGCGGAGCTGCGCCGCCCCTTCTTCCGGCGGGTGGCCGGGCACTACCGCCGCTACCGGCCGGCCGGCGGCTACCCGCGCCCGGGCGGAGTGGGCGGCCTCAAGCACCGCCTCGTCGCCGCGAACAGCTACCTGGCGTACTCGGCACTGCGTGCGGCGCACCGGATCGCCGGCCGGCTGCGCGCCGCCCGGCCGGCACCTGCCACGACCGTGTCCACCGAGCCGGAGGCGGCGGCCACCGGGCACTACGGCACGCTGGCGGCGCGGCGGTGAGCGCGACGCTGCGCCCGGCCGGAGCCGGGGACCTCGACCGGATGCGCCGCTGGCGCAACCACCCGCAGGTACGCGGGGTGAGCCTGACCCAGCACGAGATCGGCCCCGAGGAGCACCTCGCCTGGTGGGAGGGGGTCCGCACAGACCCGGACCGGCGGGTGCTCATCCACCTGCACCACGGGCGCCCGGCCGGCGTGGTGACCTTCGCCGGCGTGACGTCGCCGGAGAAGGCACTCGCGTGGGGCTTCTACCTCGACATCGACGGTCTTGAGGAGCGCGGCGAGCTGCTGCCCGCCTGGATGGGGCTGCAGCGGGCGGCGATCGCGCACGCCTTCGACATGCTCGGCGCCCGGACCCTCGGCGGGGAGACCCTCGCCGACAACAAGCCGGTGCTGGCGCTGCACCGGCGCTTCGGTTTCCGGATCGTCCGCCGTTACGAGCGGGAGATCGACGGTACGCCGCACCAGGTGGTGTGGACGGAATTGAGCAGGGGAACATGACCAGCACAGTGAAGATCGGGCCGCACCTGGTGGGTTCCGGCGAGCCGCCGCTCGTGGTCGCCGAGATGTCCGGCAACCACAACGGCAGCCTGGACCGGGCGCTGCGGATCGTGGACGCGGTGGCGGAGAGCGGCGCGCAGGCGCTCAAGCTGCAGACGTACACCCCGGACACGATCACCATCGACCACGACGGCCCGGCCTTCCGCATCTCTGACGGCCACGACCTGTGGGGCGGGGAGAACCTCTACCAGCTCTTCCAGCGCGCCCACACCCCGTACGAATGGCACGAGCCGATCTTCGAGCGGGCCCGCCGGCACGGGCTGACGGTCTTCTCCTCGCCGTTCGACCACACGGCCGTGGAGCTGCTGGAGGGGCTGGACGCGCCCGCGTACAAGATCGCCTCGTCGGAGCTGGTGGACCTGCCGCTGATCCGGCTGGTGGCGAGCACCGGCAAGCCGATGGTCATCTCCACCGGCATGGCCACGATGGCCGAGATCGACGCCGCCGTCCGGGCGGCCCGCGAGGGCGGCGCCGACGGCGTGGTGCTGCTCGCCTGCACCGCCGCCTACCCGGCCCCGCCGCAGGACAGCAACCTGCGCCGGGTGCCGGTGCTGGCCGACGTCTTCGACCTGCCGGTCGGGCTCTCCGACCACACGCCGGGCATCGGGGTGCCGGTGGCCTCGGTGGCGCTCGGCGCCTGCCTGATCGAGAAGCACGTCACCCTCGCCCGGGCCGACGGCGGCGTGGACTCGGACTTCTCCCTGGAGCCGGCGGAGCTGGCCGCGCTGCGGGTGGAGACCGAGCGCGCCTGGGCGGCGCTGGGCAGCGCGGTGGTCGGCCCCACCCCCACCGAGCGGGAGGGCCTGCGCTTCCGCCGCTCACTGCACGTGGCCGCCGACGTCCGCGCCGGTGAGCAGGTGACCAGCGCGAACGTCCGGTCCATCCGGCCGGCCGGGGGGCTGCACCCGGACGAGCTGGACCGGGTGCTGGGGCGGACCTTCACCCGCGACGTACCCCGCGGCACCCCGCTGGCCTGGGACCAGATCTGACCCGTTCACGGGCTGGCCAGCTGGTCGCGGCGGCGGATGAGGTAGGCCGTCTCGGCGGTGTTGCCGGCCAGCCCGACGGCCCGGTCGTACGCCGCCCGCGACTCCCCGCTGCGGCCCAGCCGGCGCAGCAGGTCGGCGCGGGTGGCGTGGAAGGCGTGGTAGCCCTCCAGCGGCAGATCGTCCACCTCGGCCAGGGCGACCTGAGGGCCGTCGAGTTCGGCGACCGCGATCGCCCGGTTGAGTCGCACGATCGGCGAGGGGTCGAGGCGGACCAGCTGGTCATAGAGCGCGACGACCTGCGACCAGTCGGTGTCACGGACGTCGCGGGCGTCGGTGTGGACGGCGTTGATCGCGGCGAGGATCTGATAGCGGCCCGGCGCCTGGCCGGAGGCGAGGCGCGCGCGGACCAGGGCGTGGCCCTCGGCGATCAGCTCACGGTCCCAGGCACCGCGGTCCTGCTCGTCGAGGGTGACGAGCTCGCCGCTCACCGACACCCGCGCGGCCCGGCGGGCCTCCGTCAGGAGCATCAGCGCCAGCAGCCCGGCGACCTCGCCGTCCGCCGGCATCAGGGCACGGACCAGCCGGGTCAGCCGGATCGCCTCGGCGGTCAGGTCGCCGCGGACCGCCTCCTTCCCCGGGTCCGAGGCCAGGTACCCCTCGTTGAAGATCAGGTAGAGGACGGCGAGCACCCCGGTGACCCGGGCCGGAAGGTCCTCACGCAGCGGCACGCCATAGGGGATCTTCGCCGCCTTGATCTTCGCCTTCGCGCGGGTGATCCGCCGGCCCATGGCGGTCTCCGGCACCAGGAACGCGTGGGCGATCTCGGGCACGGTGAGCCCGCCGACCATCCGCAGGGTCAACGCGACCCGCGCCTCCATGGCGAGAGCGGGATGGCAGCAGGTGAAGACGAGGCGGAGCCGGTCGTCGTCGATGGCGCCGAGCGGCTCAGGGACGTCGGACAGCATCAGCGCCTCCTTGTGCTTCTCCTCGCGCCTGGCCTCGCGCCGGATCCGGTCGATGCCCTTGCGGTGAGCGGCGGTGGTGAGCCACGCGCCGGGACTCGGCGGGACGCCGTCGACCGGCCAGCGCTCGACGGCGGTCGCGAACGCCTCGGCGGCCATCTCCTCGGCGATGTCGAGATCCCCGAAGCGCCTGGCCAGCGTCGCGACCACCCGGGCCCACTCCGCGCGGTGGACCCGGGTGATCACCTCGTCGACGTCGGTCACTCGCCCAGGAACGGCCGGAGCTCGACCCTCCGGTTACAGTGCTTCGACCCCAGGGCAGCGAGCCGGAGCGCCACATCGAGGTGCGGGGCCTCGATGATCCAGAAGCCGGCCAGGTACTCCTTCGACTCCAGGTAGGGCCCGTCGGTGAACACCGGCTCCCCGTCCCGGCCGTCAACGACGGTGGCCGTGCTGGGCGACCCGAGGCCGCCGGCGAAGACCCAGTGGCCCTCGGCCCTGAGCTGCTCGTTGAAGACGTCGATCGCGGCCATCTCCGCCGCCGTGGCGGAGCCGGCCGTTTCGTCGAGCACGGACATCAGGTACTGCGCCATCGGGATCATCTCCTGTCGTCGGGTGACCGCCCCCTCGGGCCGCCTTCCACCCCTGCTACGAACGCCGCCGCCCCGATCCGACACGCTCCGCTGAGATTCCTCCGAGAATTTTCGTACGCCGCGCGGCGCGGCGGCGATGAGCTGGACCGGGTGCCGGGGCGGACCTCCACCCGCGACGTGCCCCACTCGCCCCGGGGCCGGATCTGACCGACGTGACCCGAGGGCCCGAGGAGGTGGACGCCTCCCCGGGCCCTCGTCGTCCGTGCCGCGGCACCGGCCGGCACACCGCCCCGGCCGGGACCGCCGGGCCCGGTCAGCCGCTGACCGTCACCAGCCGGACGAACTCCCGCAGCAGGTCGTGACCGTCCCAGACCGGGGCGAAGGTCAGCGCGGCGCCGAACGGCACGATCCGGTCGACGCCCCGGCCGCCGAGGCAACGGGCCAGCTCGACCAGGTCCTCCCGGGCGAAGCCGAAGTGGGTGAGGGTCTGGTCGCGCCGCCGGACGAAGGGCACCAGCTCCGCCAGGTCGGGCACGGTGACGAAAGGGAAGGTGCCGGCGCCCAACCAGTGCCGGGGGGTGGCCGAGACCTCGGTCAGCTCCAGCGTGGCCAGGGCGTTGCGGTGGAACACCATCCGCCGCACTCCCCCGTCGGCGGCCAGCCCGTACGCGCCGACCCGCTTCTCCACCGCCATCGCCGCGTCCACGTCCCAGCCGCGTTCCCGGACCACCTCGTCGAGCAGCGCGACGAACTCGGCACGGACCTCCCCGGCCGGCTCGGCCCCGCCGACCAGGAACACCGTCCGCGGCGAGGCGCAGGCCGCCTGGTCGAACCAGTACGCGTCGTTGGCGAACGCCGTGGCCGCGTCGCGGCGCCGCTGCGGCGAGGCGGCCGCCCAACCGGGCACCGACAGCACGGCGAAGGAGGACCGGTCCGGAAAGGTGAGGTCCCGGGCCGCCGGCGCGAGCGGATGCCGCCGGAGGGTCTCCACCGCCCGGTCGCCGCCCCAGATGACGCGCAGGTCGCATCCGGCGCTGAGCCGGGCGGTCACCGCGTCGTCGTGGCCGTAGGTGACCATGAGCTGGGTCCGGGCGACCACCGGGTCGGCCTCGGCGAGGCCGGCGTTGAGCACCTCCAGCACCGCGTCGGCGGCGGCCGCCGAGCGCGGCGACACCCGGACCACGTTGGTGTTGCCGGCCAGCGCCGAGAGGGCCCACGAGTAGACGAAGATGGTGTCCACGTTGGCCGGTGGGACGTGGAACACCCGACCCCGCGGGAACGCCAGGGTGTCCGGCCCGAGCGTGCCGCGCAGCCGTTCGACCGCGCGCAGCAACTCCCGGCGGCGCAGGAAGAAGCCGAGCGACCCCAGCTCCGGGTGGCGCCGGGCCAGCGCCGGGGCGAGCAGCCGCCCGGAGACCGCGGCGAGGAAGTCCACCATCCGCGGGTCGCCGACGGTCAGCGGCTCCGGGTCGCCCGACGCCAGCAGGTCCGCCACCGGCACCGACCCGCCGGCGGGGAAACGCATCCGGACCGTCACGCCGCACCTCCCTGATAGGTGTCACTGCATCCGCGCGCCTCGGCCCGGGGCAGCCGGCCGAGCACGCTGAACCGCTTGCCGGGCCAGTGCCCGTCGTCGACGCCGTGCACCACGCCGAGGTCCTCGGTGAGCAGCACGTGCCCCGGGTACGAGGTGGGCAGCGTGCTCAGCACCTCGATGACGCCCGGCGTACCGACCGGCGCCTCCCGCCACGTCACCGGATCGCGAATGATCACGTCGGCGAAGTCCGGGCAGTAGAGCGAGCCGCCCTCCGGGCCCTCCAGGAAGACCGTGCCGATCTGCTCGACCATCCCGTAGAAGTTGTGAATCCGGGTCAGGCCGGTGTCCGCGCCGAGCCGGCGACGGAACTCGGCGTTGTCGACCGCCCGGTCGACGAGCTTCTTCCAGCCACCGGAGTGCACCAGGATGCCCTGGGACAGGTCGAGGCCGTGCTCGCGCGCCACCTCGTAGAGGTACGTCCAGACCATGAAAGTGAACCCGAAGATCAGGAAGGGCTCGCGACCGTGCCGGTCCAGGAACGCCCGCAGGGCGTCGACGTCCGGCCGGTCGTCGGCGTCGAGCAGCCAGAGGTGGTCCCGGCCGAAGTTCACCATGCCCAACGCGCCCGCGCCCCGGGCCGAGTAGGAGCGACGGTCACCCACCACCCCGGAGCGGTCCACCACCAGCATCGGCAGCCGGCGCGGGCCGAGCACGGTCGCGAGGGTCCGGGCGAGCATCCGCGACTGGGTGGCCGCGGCCTCCCGGTCCAGGTGGATCCGGCTCACCTCGCCGGTGGTGCCGCTGGAGGTGAGCACCCGGATCACCTGGTCCTCGGGGACGCTGACCAGCTTGCGGGTCTTGAACAGCCGGACCGGCAGCCACGGCAGGTCGGCCACCGTCGCCGCATCATCGGTCGCGGCGAGGGCATCCAGGATCCGGGCGTACGGCGGGCAGGCCTGCCGATGGTGTGCCACCAGCGCACTCAGCTCGTCGCGCAGCCGCTTCTCCTTCTCCGGCTGGGTCAGCGTGAACACGTCGGTCAGCACTGGTCCTCCAGGGCTCGATAGTCGGGCTTGCCGGCGGCGGTCAGCGGCAGCGCGTCGACGCTGCGGACCAGCACGCCGGAGGAGTGCGTGCCCAGGCCCCCGGCGACCTCGGCGCGGATCCGGGCCAGCCGCGCGTCGTCGGCGCGCTCGGCGACCACCACGAGGCGGTCGGCGCCGGCCACCGCCGCGACCGGGCCGTGGTGCCCCAGGGACCGCTCGACGTCGTCGAGGTTGACCCGGACACCGAACACCTTGGCGATCCGCTTGGTTCGGCCCGTGACGTGCAGGAAGCCCTCGTCGTCCAGCCGGCCCAGGTCGCCGGTGCGCAGCACCCCGCCGAGGTCGTCGCCCCGGGCGAGATCGGCGGCGCTCTCCGCGTACCCCATCATCACGTTGGGCCCCCGGTAGACGATCTCGCCGGTGCGCCCCGGTTCCGTCGTCTCGGGGCCGTCGCCGGGGTCGACGGCGATCGCACCGCCGGGCACCGGCAGGCCGACCGAGCCGAGCTTCTCGGGCAACCGCTGCGCGGGCAGCACGGTCATCCGGGCGGTCGCCTCGGTCTGCCCGTACATGACGAAGAGCCGGCCGCCCACCGCCGCCATCCGGCGGTGGAAGTCCTCGACCAGGTCGGGATGCAGCCGCCCGCCGGCCTGGGTGAGCGTCCGCAGCCGCGGATACCGGGCCGGGTCGAAACGGAGGCGGCGCAGCATCTCGTACTGGTACGGCACCGCGGCCAGCGAGGTCACTCCGTGGCGCTCCACGTCGGACCAGAATTCCCGCGCGGTGAGTGGACTCTCCTCCACCAGGACCGTGGCCCCGGCGTGCAGGTGGCTGGTGAGCACCGACAGCCCGAAGGTGTAGTGCAGCGGGAGGCTGGTCGGGGCCACCTCGTCGCCGTCGAGGTCGAGCGCTGCGGCGATCGCCGCCGCGTTGGCCAGCACCGCCGCGCGGGAGAGCCGGACCAGCTTGGGGTTGCCGGTGGAGCCGGAGGTGGTCAGCAGCAGGGCCAGGTCGGGGTGCGGCGCCGGTCCGGCCGCGCCGGCACGGCGCTGGTAGTCACCGAGCCTGGGGTCCGGCCCGGGGCGGTGCCCGGGCACCGGCTCGCCGCCGGTGAGCAGCACCGCCGGGCGGAACCGGTCGGCCAGCTCGGCCAGCCGGTCCGCGCCGGCGCGCGGGTCGACCAGCGCGACCGGCCGGCCGGCGTGCAGCGCGGCGAGGAAACGCAGGATCGCGTCGACCGTGGTGGGCATGGCGGACAGCACCACGCCGGGCGGCTCCCGATCCAGTGCGGCGGCGAGGTCGGCGACCCGGTCGCGCAGCGCGGCGCCACCGAGCGTGGCGCCGCCGGCCGCGTCGACCAGGCGGGCGTCGGGGTGCAGCAGGCCGGTCACGGGGTGAGCCCGCCGTCCACCCCGAGCACCTGCCCGGTCACGAAGCTCGCCGCCGGGGAGAGCAGGAAGGCCACCGCCTCGGCGACCTCCTCCGGCTCCCCGAGCCGTCCCAGCGGGGTGGCCGCGGCCCGGGCCTTGCGCCCGTCCTCGTTCAGGTCGACGAGCAGGTCGGTACGGATGAAGCCGGGCGCCACCGCGTTGACCCGGATCCCGGCCGGGCCGAGCTCCTTGGCGGCGGCCCGGGTCAGCCCCTCCACGGCGGCCTTGCTGGCCGCGTAGACGGTCTGGCCGGCGGCGCCGGCCGTGCCGACCAGGGAGGCGGTGAGCACAGCCGCCGGGCTTTGCCCGCGACGCAGCAGCCGCGCGCCCTGCTGAAGGGTGTGTGCGGCACCGGCCGCGTTGACCGCGAAGAGCCGCTCGATCGTCGCGTCGGCGACCGAGCCGAGCAGCCCGGCCTCGTGCACGCCGGCGTTGACGACCAGCGCGTCCAGCCGCCGCCACCGATCGAAGACGGTCCTGATCAGCGCGCGCACCTGCTCGGGATCGGCGACGTCGCCGTGCACCGCCAAATGCGGGCCGCCGGGGAGCGCGGCGGCCACCTCTTCGGCGGGGCCGGGGGCGCGGCCGTGAACGGCGACCGCGTACCCGTCGGTGGCGAGGCGCGCGGCGACGGCCCGGCCGATCCCCCGGGTCGACCCGGTCACCAGCGCGTACCGCGCGGCGGGCGGTTCAGTCGGTGAGGACGACACCGTGCTTCTCCAGGATCTGCCGGGCGCGGTCGAAGGAACTGAGGTCGATCACCTCGTCGGTGTCGAGCATGACCCCGAACTCGTCCTCGATCGCGGCGACCAGTGACATGTGCGCGAGCGAGTCCCACTTCTCGTTGCCGCGATATTCCAGATCGTCCACCTGAAATTCACCTGGCAATTCCAGGGCGTCACGGAAGACGCTCCTGAGCCGTTCAAGTTCCACTACGGTTCTCCTCGCTCACCGGCTCGTACGGCCGGGTCGACGGCCGAGTGTAGCCGAGGGAAAGTCGCGTCTATCAGGACGATGAGCTGCGAAAAACTGTTCTCCCGCAGGGCGACCGTCATTCATTCGACCAGCTACGGGAGTTCATCATCGGGCGTCGAGATGTTTACCGGACGCACCTAGCGTGCCATCCCATCCACGAGACTCACCCGGCGTGGAGCCGCGCAATCAGGAACGGAGCACCAATTGAGTGCGTTGAATGGTTCGTCCATTCTGATCACCGGGGGGACGGGCTCCTTCGGGAAGACCTTCCTCCGACACGTCCTCGCCGAGGCCGCACCGGCCCGGGTGGTGGTGTTCTCCCGCGACGAGCTCAAGCAGTACGAGCTGCGTCAGGAACTGGGCGACGACCCGCGGCTGCGCTGGTTCATCGGTGACATCCGGGACCGGCACCGGCTGACCCGGGCGATGCACGGTGTCGACTACGTGGTGCACGCCGCCGCCCTCAAGCAGGTCGACACCGCCGAGTACAACCCGTCGGAGTTCATCGCCACCAACATCACCGGGTCGCAGCACGTCGTCGACGCGGCGATCGAGGCCGGGGTGCAGAAGGTCATCGCCCTCTCCACCGACAAGGCGTCCAGCCCGATCAACCTGTACGGTGCGACCAAGCTGGTCGGCGACAAGCTCTTCATCTCGGCCAACCACTACGCCGCGCACCACCCGACCCGCTTCGCCGTGGTCCGCTACGGCAACGTGATGGGCAGCCGCGGTTCGGTGGTGCCGCTGTTCCGCCGGCTCGCCGCCGAGGGCAAGAGCCTACCGATCACGGACAAGCGGATGACCCGGTTCTGGATCACCCTGAACCAGGCTGTGCAGTTCGTCATGGACTCGTTCGACCAGATGCAGGGCGGCGAGCTGTTCGTGCCGCGCATCCCCAGCATGCGCATCCTCGACCTGGTCGAGGCGGTCGCCCCGGAGGCGACCACCCACGAGGTGGGCATCCGGCCGGGCGAGAAGCTGCACGAGGAGATGATCGCGCCCGACGACAGCCGCCGGACGTTGCGCGCGGCCGACCGGTTCATCGTGCAGCCGACCATCGCCACCTGGGGCTACCAGCCGCCCGCCGGCTGCGAGCCGGTGCCGGACGGCTTCGCGTACCGGTCGGACGGCAACGACCAGTGGCTCAGCCCCGAGCAGCTGCGGGAGATGCTGGGGATCACCGCGTGACGGCGATGCTCCCGTACGGCCGCCAGTCCATCGTCGAGCAGGACGTCGCCGCGGTCGCCGAGGTGCTGCGCGGCGACTGGCTCACCACCGGCCCGCAGGTCCGGGGGTTCGAGGAGGACCTCGCCGGTTGGACCGGCGGCGTCGGCTGTGCGGTGGTCTCCAACGGCACCGCCGCGCTGCACACCGCGTACGCGGCGGCCGGCGTCGGCCCCGGCGACGAGGTGGTCGTCCCGCCGATGACGTTCGTGGCGACCGCGAGCACCGCGGTGGCACTCGGCGCGAAGGTGGTCTTCGCCGACGTCGAGGAGGAGACCTTCTGCCTGGACCCGGCGGCGGCCGCCGCCGCGGTCACCCCACGCACGAAGGTCGTCTCCGCGGTCGACTACGCCGGCCACCCGGCCGACTACGACGCGCTGCGCAGGTCGGTCGAGGGCAGCGACGCGCTGCTGCTGGCCGACGCCGCGCACTCGATCGGCGCCAGCTACCACGGCCGGCCGGTCGGTTCGCTGGCCGACCTGACCACCTTCTCGTTCTTCCCGACGAAGAACCTCACCACCGCCGAGGGCGGGGCGGTCGCCGCCACCGACCCCGCGGTGCTGGAGCGGGCCCGCCGGTTCCGCAACATCGGCCTGGTCCGGGACCGGGCGGAGCAGCGCTGGCCGGACGAGGGCGGCTGGCACCAGGAGGTGCACGAGTTTGGGCTCAACTACCGGCTGCCGGACGTGCTGTGCGCCCTGGGCCGCAGCCAGCTGCGCCGGCTCGGCGAGTTCCTCACCCGCCGGGCGGTCCTGGTGGCGCGCTACAACGAGGCGCTGGCCGACCTGGACGGCATCCGGCTGCCCGCCCGGAAGTCGTGGGCCGAGCCGGCCTGGCATCTCTACCCGATCCGGGTGCTCGACGGGCGGCGGCGCGAGGTCTACGACCGGATGCGGGCCGCCGGCATCGGCGTGCAGGTCAACTACATTCCGGTGCACTGGCATCCCGCCTTCGCCGACCTCGGCTACCGGCGCGGGTCCTGCCCGGTCGCCGAATCGTTCTACCAGCAGCAGCTCTCGCTGCCGCTGTACCCGGGGCTCAGCGACGCCGACCAGGAGCGGGTCGTCGACGCCCTCGCCGCCGCGCTGCGGGGCGCGCCGGCAGCACGTGCCGCCTGAGACGGAAACCGATGCATCACGCCAACCACTTCTACGGCCACGCCCACGTGCTGGCCCGCTACTGCGGGCTCGGCGACCGCCACCCGCCCCGGATCAACGGCTACGTCCAGCACGGCTGGAACATCGGCGACGGGCTGGCGCCCGGCCACCCCTACGCCGAACGGACGCCGAGCCTGCTCTGGTCGGAGCAGACCCGGCGCCGCGCCTGGGCGGTGGGGCGGCGCAACGTGGTGGTCATCGGCGCGCCGTTCACCTACCTGCTCGCGCTGGGCCCGGAGGACCCGCCGCAGCCGGCGGAGGCCGAGCCGGTGGAGGCCGAGCCGGTGGAGGCTGAGCCGGTGGAGCGGGAAGGGACCATCTGGTACCCGTTCCACGGGTGGGAGGGACAGCACGTCAAGGGTGACCACAAGGAGCTGATCGCGCGGATCCGGGACACCGAGCCCGGCCCGGTCACCGTCTGCCTCTACTGGCACGAGTACGGCATGCGCCGGGTGCGACGGCTCTACGAGCGCGCCGGTTTTCGGGTCATCTGCCACGGCTACCGCGGGCACTGGTGGCGGGACACCGACCCGCTCTTCCTCGACAAGCAGCTCACCGAGCTGCGCCGGCACCAGCGGGTCGCCTCCAATCGGCTGACCAGCGCCATCTTCTACGGCATCGCCGCCGGTTGCGAGCCGGCCGTCTACGGCGACCCGATGGTGCTCGCCGACGAGGACCCCACGTTCGGTGGCACCGCCCGCATCCGCCGCCAGTGGCCGGAGCTGCACGGCGAGTCGGTGGACCTGTCCACCGCCGTCGAGATCGCCCGCGCCGAACTGGGCACCGACCACCGCTGCGCCCCGGCCGAGCTGCGCGAGCTGCTCGGCTGGGCGCACCTCCAGGAGAACGACGTTGACGACTGACACTGCCCAGGCCCGGCGGATCACCCTGCCGGGCGGCGAGATGCTGGCCTGGTCCGATCTGCGTGCCGACGGGGTGGCCGGTGGCGGGCCGCTCGCCGCGCTCGCGGCCCGCGTGGTGCCGGCCGGCGCCCGGGTGCTGCTGGCCGGGCCGCACGAGCCGGCGTTCCTCGACCGGCTGGCCCACGCCGAGGTCACCTGTCTGCTCCGCAGCCACCTGGACGGGGCGGCGCTGGCCGAGCTCGCCGGCGACCGGGCGGTGCGGGTGATCGTCGGCGGGCCCACCGGCCTGCCGGCGGGCGAGACGTACGACGTGGTCATCGCCGCGTCGGGGCTGGACCCGGTGGAGTCGGTCGAGGGGGCCCGGCTCGGCTGGGACGGGGTGCTGGCCACCCTTGCCGGCGCGCTGCGCCCGGGCGGCACCCTGCTGCTGCGCCTGGACAACCCGGTGGGCCTGCACCGGATGGTCGACGTCTCCCCCTGGTACGCCGACCGCGACGACGCGGCGTGGACCATCGACGGCGTGCTGGACGCCGGTCATCCGGCCAACCTCGACCAGCTGCACGGCCGGCTCACCGGCGCCGGTCTCACCCCGGACGCCTGCTTCGCCGGGTACCCGCACCCGGCCGCCGTGACGGCGCTGGTGGCCACCGAGGCGCTCGACCGCGAGACCTCCGCCGGGCTGCTCGACGCCGTGCTGCACGGCGCCTGCGCCGGTGGGTACGCCAGCCGGTCGGTGCTCCAGGACCCGGCCCGGCTCGCGGTCGACGCCCTGCACGCCGGGCTGGGCAGCCAACTCGCCCCGGCCTGGGTGGTCCTCGCCCGGCGGGACGGCGTTCCCGGGGCGGAGCGGGCCGACCTGCCGATGGCGCTGACCCGGACCGGGCCGCCCGGCGTCGGGGTGGTCGAGGTAGTGGCCGCCGCGCACGGCTGGCACTGGCGGGTCACCGACCCACCGGCACGGACCGAGCCGGCCACCGGGCCGTACGCCAGCCGCACCGCCGCGTACCGCGACGCGGGCGCGCTGGCCGGGCCGGCGCCGACGGGCCGGCTGCTGCGCACCCTGCTGCTGGACGCCTGCCTGCGCCGGGACCTGGACACGCTACGCACCCTGCTCTCCGGCTACGCCCGCTGGCTCGACTCGTCCGCGGTCGACGGCCGGCTCTCCGGTGCCCCGGCCCTGGCCGGGGTGGACAACGTGGTGGTGGCCGGCGACGACTTCGCCGTGCTCGACCCGAGCTGGCAGGCCGCGGCGCCGCTCACCGTGGAGGTGGCGCTGGCGCGCGGGCTGTGGCGGTTCGCCACCGTCCTGCTGACCGGCGGGTACGCCCACCCCTGGCCGTCCACCCTGGACCTGGCCGGGCTCACCGTCGTCCTCGGCGGAATGGCCGGCAGGGAGCTGGGTCGTGCCACGGTGGCCGCGGCGGTGGAGACCGAGGCGGCGGTCGTGGCCGCCCTCCACGGCCTGGACGCGAAGGGCCGGCTGAAGCTCGCCGACGAGCTGGGGGCGCTGGAGCCGACGTCACCGCCCCCCGGCCCGGAGAGCTACCAGCAGCTGCGGGAGGCGTGGCTGCGCCAGCGCGAGGAACTGGGCCGGGTACGCGCGGTGCTGGGCTGGACCGAGGATCTGCTCACCAGCCGGGAACGCGCCTTGCGCCGGGCCGACGCCATGATCAACCTGCTGAGCGGGTCGGTCAGCTTCCGGGTGGGACGGCTCGTCATCACCCCGGCCCGGTGGGCCAGGCGGGCCGCCCGGGCGGCGAAACGACGGCTGCGCGCGGCGCTGCGCCGCCGGATCGTCCGGGAGGAGCAGCAGTGACCCGCATCGTCGGCATCGTCCAGGCCCGGATGGGCTCGTCCCGGCTGCCCGGCAAGGTACTGCGCCCCCTAACCGGTCGTACCGTCCTCGGCCGGGTGGTCCGCGCCGCCCGGGAGAGCGGCGTCCTCGCCGACCTCGTGGTGGCCACCAGCACCGAGCCGGTCGACGACGCGGTCGTCGCCGAAAGCGCCCGCCTCGACGTGCCCTGCCACCGGGGGCCGGTCGACGACGTGCTCGACCGCTTCGTCGGCGCCCTCGACGCCCACCCCGGCGACGCGGTGGCCCGGTTCACCGCCGACTGCCCGCTGCTCGACCCGGAGATCATCCGCCTGGTCGCCGACGTCTACCGGGCGGTCCCGGGGCTCGACTACGTCAGCACGTCGATCGCCCGTACCCTACCCCGCGGCACGGACGTGGAGATCATCGACGCGGCGGCGTTGCGCACCCTGCAACGGCTCGCCACCGACCACCACCGGGTGCACGTCACCTCGTACGCGTACACCCACCCCGAGCTCTTCCGGGTACTCGGGGTGACCCTCGCCCCGGACCGCTCCGACCTGCGGCTCACCCTGGACACCGAGCAGGACTGGGCGCTGGTGCGGGCGGTGGTCGACCACTTCGGCGACGTCAGCGTGCCGCTGGCGAAGCTCGCCGACTGGCTGGACGGCCAGCCGGCGCTGCGCGCGCTGAACGCCGGGGTCCGGCAGAAGCGGCTGGAGGAGTCGTGACCGGGGTCCGCGTCGGACTGCGCTGCGACGCGGGACCGCGCCGCGGCGTCGGCCACCTGGTCCGCTGCCTCGCCCTCGGTGAGGAGTTCCTCGCCCGGGGCGCCCAGGTGCAGTTGCTCGGCAGCGTGGCGGGCGTGGACTGGGCGGCCCGGCAGCTCGCCGCCCGGGGCATCCCGCACCGGGCCGGCCCGGACACCCCGGCGGGGCTGGTCGCGGCGGCCCGCGAGCACGCGCTGGACGTGCTGGTCCTCGACTCGTACGAGCTGGATCCGGCGTGCGCGGGCGCGCTGCGCGCGGCCGGGATCCGCACCCTCGCCGTGGTGGACGGCGACACCCGCGGCCAGGACGCGGACCTGTACCTGGACCAGAACCTCGGTGCCGACACCGTCGCGCCGGCCGAGCGGCTGCTCGCCGGCACCGGGTACGCCCTGCTCCGCCGGGAGGTGCTCAGCCGGCGGCCGGCCGCGCCACGACCGCCGACGCCGGTCGCCCGGCCCCGGGTGCTCGCCTTCTTCGGCGGCACCGACGCATTCGGCGCCGCCCCGCCGCTGACCCGCCTGCTGCTCGCCACCGGGCAGCCGATGGAGCTGACCGTGGTGGTCGCCCGGGAGCCGCTGGAGGCGGACCTGACGGCGCTGCGCCCCGCCCGCGGCCAGACCCTCCGGCTGGTGCCGCCGACCGACACGCTGCCCGAGCTGATCGCCGGGGCGGACCTGGTGGTCTCCGCCGCCGGCACGTCCACCTGGGAACTCTGCTGCCTCGGCGCGCCGTCGGCGCTGGTCTGCGTGGTGGACAACCAGCGCGAGTCGTATCACCGGGTGATCCGGGAAGGGGTCGCCGCCGGGCTCGGCGAGCTGCCCACGCTGGTCGCCGCCGGTCCGGACGGCCACGCCGCCCGCGCCGGAGCGGTCCGGACGCTGCGCGAGCTGCTCACGTCCGCGGAGCGGCGGGCCGACCTCTCCGCCCGGGGCTGGTCCACGGTGGACGGCGCGGGCCGGGCCCGGGTGGTCGACGCGGTCCTCGCCCTGCTCGCCAACCCCGCCCCCCACTGACCCCCGAGCCGCAGAGGGCCGAGGCCGGGCCGGGCCGCGCCGGACCGGGGCCGGCTGGGGCGGGCCGGGGCCGGGCCGGAGCGGAGACCCGCCGCCCGCCGAACCCCAAGATCCACACGCCCTGCGGCAGACCGCACCCTCGGCGGCACCGGAGACCCCGGCCTGCCGCAACCCGTGCGGGCACCTCCAAGCCCGCGCGCGACACCCCGGCCCGCGCGCCCCGGCGGCTCCCAAGGGCGGGCGGGGCAGTCAGCGCAGGCGGTCCAGGCGGACCCGGGTCCGCAGGTCGGGGTGGTCGGCGAGCAACTGGCGCACCACGGCCTCGGCGTCGTCGTCGACGGCGACGAAGCGGATCGGGCCCGGCACCGCCGCCACCACCGCCGCCGACCGGGCCGGCTCGGCCAGCGGCAGGGCGTAGTACCCCGGCGCGGACGCCCCGGCGGTGCCCTGGAGGGTGGCCAGGAAGAGGCTGCACAGGTAGCCCTCCCGTCGGGTGCCGCTGGCCAGCACGGTCACCGTGCCGGGCTCGACCGGGGCCTGGGCCAGCGCCCGGACGGTCAGGTCCGCCGCGTGGGGCCGGGCCAGCCGCCCCGACCACCAGGCTGCCGCCCAGGTGGTGCTGGGCCCGCCGAAGGGCTGGGCGAAGACGCCGGTGCCGCGGGGCAGCCCGGCCACCCCGGCCGCGGCGATCACCACCGCCGCCGCCACCGCGAACCGGGCGACCACGCCCGGCCGACGGGCGGCCCGGGTTCCCGGCGGGGGCAGCAGCAGGGTCAGCGCGCCGACCCCGACCAGGAGCAGCATCAGCAGCAGGTGCAGGGTCTTGCCGTAGTAGTAGCGCGGGGCGGTGCCGAGCAGGTGGAACCAGATCCGGACGCCGAGCACGAAGACCAGGCCGGTGCCGAGCGCGCCGGCGTACCGCCGCCACACCGGCAGGCGCAGGCCACCGGCGAGCAGGCCGGCGGCGACCAGCGCGGTGAGCGCCAGGAACGCGTCGTAGCGGGGCTCCACCGTCGCGCCGACGGCCACGTTGTCCAGCTGCTTCGTGTGGAGCAGGCCGGCGATGCTGGTCAGCGGGGTCAGCGGCACCGCGACCAGGGCCACCCCGGCCAGCACCAGCGGACGGCGGAGCAGCGCCCGGCGCTGCCGCACCAGCCAGGCCGCCACCAGCACCGCCACCACCGGCAGGAACATCAGGTACGCGAAGCCCACCCCGACGCAGAGCGCGCCGACCAGGCAGAGCTGGGTGCCAATGCCGGCGACCGGACGGCAGAGCACCGCCACCAGCAGCGCGCAGAGCGCCAGCCCGAGCGTCTCTCCCGGGTAGCCGTAAACCACGAACCGGGCCAGCTCGGAGCCGAGGCAGAGCACGGTGGCCACGCCGGCCACCGCCCAGGTCCGGGCCGGATCGAGCTGCCGCCCGGCGATCCGAGTCGCGGCCCAGACCAGGGCGAGCACCAGCAGCGCGTACGCGCAGAGCGCCCAGCCGAGGTAGTGGCCGAGCGCGTCGACCGGGTCGCCCGCGGTGGTGGTGGAGCGCAGGAAGGTGTCCAGCAGCGCGGCGGTGAGGTGGAAGCCCTGCGGGTACCAGACCATTCCCTCGGGCGCCACGCGGGCGGCGGCCTGCGGATCGGTGAAGAGGTAGCCGCCGACCAGCCGGATCCCCTCCACCGTGACCAGGTGCCGGCTGTTGTCCTCGCCGATCATCGCGTACGCCAGCCGCCCGGCCAGGTCACCGGCGCGCAGGTACGGCCAGCCCAGTGCCACCGCGCCGGCCAGCGCGGCCAGGACCGGCGGCAGGTCCGCCGGGGCGGGCCGGAGCCAGCGTGGTCGCCGTCGGGTGGCCAGTGCGACGCCGAGCAGCACGGTGAGCGCGGTTCCGGCCACCGGCACCGGATGCAGGCCCCACGGCCAACTGGAGAAGAGCAGCCCGGCGGCGCTGACCGCGCCGAGCAGCAGCGCCGTGGCCAGCACCAGACGGTCGAGCAGCGTACGGCCGGCGCGCAGCAGCCCGGCGGTCAGCGCCAGCACCAGCGGCGGCAGCACGGCGGCCGCATCCAGTGCGTACGCCAGGACGGGCAGCAGCCAGGCGGCGGCGAGCCAGAGCGCGACGGCGGTGACCCGGCGGGCCCGCGGGTGTGGCGACGTCGGAGGCGGTGCGGGCCGGTCCGGCGGCGCCACCGGTCGCTGTGCCGCCGGCACGTCGGTCGAGCTGCTCTGCACGTGTCGTCTCTCCTCGGCTGCCAGCCGTCCCTGGTCCGGACGGCGGGGGCCCACGGTAGGTGGGCCGTGGCGACGGGCGGCGACGGCGACATGTGCGGCAGGTGAGCATCGGGCGACGGAACGCCGCCGGTCGTACACCTGTATCAAGCCGGCGGGTAGGGTGGGTGGATGACCGGCACCGCCTACCAGCCGTCGATGCTCGACCTCGCCGGCTCCCCGTCGCTGGGTCCGCTGGCGGGTCGGTTGCGCCGGCACCCGCTGGGCCGGGGTGCCTGGGTCGACCACCTGCCCGGCTGGGTCACCAGCTCCGACGAGGTGTTCGAGACGCTGCTGCGGGAGGTCCCGTGGCGGGCGGAGCGCCGCACCATGTACGACGCCGAGGTGGACGTGCCCCGGCTGCTCTGCTGGTACGGCCCGCGCCGGCCGCTGCCGCACCCGCTCCTCGACGCGGCCCGGACCGCACTGACCCGGCACTACGCGCCCGAGCTGGGCGAGCCCTTCGTGACGGCCGGGATGTGCCTGTACCGCTCGGGCCGGGACAGCGTCGCCTGGCACGGGGACACGCTGGGCCGCTCCGCCCACTCCGACACCCTGGTCGCCATCGTCTCGTTCGGCTCCCCGCGTTCCCTGCTGCTGCGCCCGCGCGGCGGCGGCGAGAGTCTGCGGTTCCCCCTCGGGCACGGCGACCTGATCGTGATGGGCGGCTCCTGCCAGCGCACCTGGGAGCACGCCGTGCCGAAGACCACCCGCCCGGTCGGGCCCCGGGTCAGCGTGCAGTTCCGTCCGGCCGGCGTGGCCTGACCGCGCCGCCCGCCCGGCGGGTGGTACGCCGCCAGGGCTGGCCGCAGGTCAGCCCGACGCCGTGCTACAAACGACTCTCAGGGTGATCACGCCCCCGTCACCTGTCGACGCGAAGGGCGTAGCATGACCCGGTCCCCCACCGAACCACGATCCCGCTGGTCCCCGTGGAGCCTGCACGGCGACGGCCGGTCGGTGCGCCCCGGCGACGTGGTGCACCCGGACGAGCGGCTCTCCTGGCCGCGTACGGTCGGCATCGGCGTGCAGCACGTGGTGGCGATGTTCGGCGCCACCTTCACCGTGCCGCTGATCACCGGCTTCCCGCCGGCCACCACGCTCTTCTTCTCCGGGTTGGGCACGCTGCTCTTTTTGCTGATCACCGGTAACCGGCTGCCCTCGTACCTGGGCTCGTCGTTCGCGTTCATCGCCCCGGTGCTGGCCGCGAAGACCGACGGCGGCATCGGTGCCGCGCTGGGCGGCATCGTGGTGGCCGGCGCCGCGCTGGCCCTGGTCGGCGTGGTGGTGCAGCTGGCCGGGTCGCGCTGGATCGACGCGCTGATGCCGCCCGTGGTGACCGGCGCGATCGTGGCGCTGATCGGGCTCAACCTCGCCCCGGTGGCCTGGGACGGCGGCGGCAGCGGCACGGGCGTCAGGGCGCAGCCGCTGATCGCGGTGGTCACCCTGGTCGCGATCCTGGTCGCCACGGTGGCCTTCCGGGGATTCCTGGCCCGACTGTCCATCCTGCTCGGCGTGGTGGTCGGCTGGGCGCTGGCCGCGCTGCTCGGCGAGCTCGACCCGAAGGCGGTCACCGGGTTGAGGGAGGCCGCCTGGGTGGGCCTGCCGCAGTTCCACGCCCCCGGGTTCAGCCTGCGTGCGGTGGTGCTGGTGGTCCCGGTGATCCTGGTGCTGATCGCGGAGAACGCGGGCCACGTCAAGGCGGTGGCCACGATGACCGGCCGCAACCTCGACAAGGACATGGGGCGGGCGTTCCTCGGTGACGGTCTGGCCACCGTGCTCGCCGGTGCCGGCGGCGGCTCCGGCACCACCACCTACGCGGAGAACATCGGCGTGATGGCGGCGACCCGGGTCTACTCCACCGCCGCGTACTGGGTGGCGGGGGTGGCGGCGGTACTGCTCGGGCTCTGCCCGAAGTTCGGCGCGCTGATCCTCACCGTGCCGGCCGGCGTGCTGGGCGGCGCGACGACCGCGTTGTACGGCCTGATCGCCATCCTGGGCGCCCGGATCTGGATCGAGAACCGGGTCGACTTCCACGACCCGGTCAACCTGATGACCGCGGCGGTCGCGCTGATCATCGGCGCGGCCAACTACACCCTCACCGCCGGCGACCTGTCCTTCAACGGCATCGCCCTGGGCACCGCCGCCGCCCTGCTCATCTATCACGGCATGCGGCTGATCGCCCGCCTCCGCGGCACCACTGCCGAGTCCCGCCGCGGGCCCGAACCCGAACTCTGACGGGCCGGATCGGCAAACGAGATGCGGCATGTCGCGCCATTCCCCTGCTGGGAAGGCGCGACATGCCGCAGTCGAGGACCGCTGGTGGCGGTCAGTCCCGTTCGATCTGGTGGCCGACGACGGCGGGGCCGAGCATCACCGCGAAGCCGGAACCGTCGCGGCGCGGGTCCGCCGGGGGCAGCTCCACCGGGTCGCCGTTGGCGGTTGCGCCCACCGGGCGCGGGCCGACCCAGGCGACGGCCAGGTCCACCTCGCCCTTGAGGAACCGCTGCGCGCGCACCCCGCCGGTCGCCCGCCCCTTCGCCGGGTACGCCTTGAACGGCGTCACCTTGACGGTCGCACCGGTGGAGGTGACCACCATCGGCTCCCCGTGCCCCGGGTCGTCGGTGCGGACCGCGCCGAAGAAGACCGCCCGCGCCCCGGCCGGCAGGTTGATACCGGCCATGCCGCCGCCCTTGATGCCCTGCGGGCGGACCAGGGACGCCGGGAAGCGCAGCAGCGACGCCTCGGAGGAGACGAACGCGAGAGTCTCCTTGCCGTCGGTGAGCCAGGTCGCCCCGATCACCTCGTCGCCGTCGCGCAGTGAGATCACCTCGAACTCGTCGGAGCGGACCGGCCACTCGGGCGCGCAGACCTTCACCACGCCGTGCCGGGTGCCCAGCGCCAGGCCGGGCGAGCCCTCGGCGGGCGGGCCGAGCGGCGCCAGCCCGACCACCGTCTCCCCGGGCTCCAGCGGCACCAGCTCGGCGGCGGACATGCCGCCGCGCAACGACACCGTGCCCGACTGCTCGGGCAGCACCGGCAGCGGCAGCACGTCGATCTTGAAGGCGCGGCCAGCGCTGGTGACCAGGAGCACCCGGCCCCGGGCGGTGGAGTGCACCACGGCGCGTACCGCGTCGTGCTTGACCCGCCCGCTGCGTCGCCGCGCCTCGGCGGCCTCCTCCGACTCGGCCGCGGTCCGGGCGACCAGCCCGGTGGCCGAGAGGATGACCTGGCACGGGTCGTCGGCCACCTCCAGGGGACCGGCCGGGACGGAGGCCGCGAGCACCTCCTTGAGGTCGCCGTCGACCAGGGTGGTGCGGCGCGGGGCGGCGAACTGCTTGACCACGGTGGCCAGCTCGTCGGAGACCAGCTTCCGCAGCACCTTCTCATCGTCGAGGATCTTCGACAGCTCGGCGATCTCGCCGCGCAGCTTCTCCTGCTCGGCCTCCAGCTCCAGCCGGTCGTACTTCGTCAACCGGCGCAGCGGGGTGTCCAGGATGTACGTGGCCTGGATCTCGGAGAGCTTGAACTTCTGCATCAGGCCGTCCTTGGCGGCCTGGGCGTCCTCGCTGGCCCGGATCAGCTTGACCACCTTGTCGATGTCGAGCAGGGCGATCAGCAGACCGTCGACCAGGTGCAGCCGCTCCTCCCGCTTGCGCTTGCGGTAGGCGCTGCGCCGGGTGACCACCTCGTACCGGTGGGCGAGGAAGACCTCCAGCAGCTCCTTGAGCCCCAGGGTCTGCGGCTGCCCGTCCACCAGGACCAGGTTGTTCACGCCGAAGGACTGCTCCAGCGGGGTGAGCCGGTAGAGGTCGGCCAGCAGCGCCTGCGGGTTGACCCCGACCTTGCACTCGATGACCAGCCGGGTGCCGTTCTCCCGGTCCGTGAGGTCCTTGACGTCGGCGATGCCGGTGAGCCGCTTGGTCTTGTTCACCTCGTTGGTGATGGCCGCGATGACCTTCTCCGCGCCCACGCCGTACGGCAGCTCGGTGACCGTGATGGCCTGCCGGCCCCGGCTGCCCTCCAGCGGGCCGATCTCCACCCGGGCCCGCATCCGCACCACACCACGCCCGGTCTCGTACGCCCGGCGCACCTCGTCCAGGCCGAGCAGCAGTCCACCGGTGGGCAGGTCGGGGCCGGGAACGAACTCCATGAGCTTGTCCAGCGTGGCGTCCGGGTGGTTGATCAGCCAGCGGGCCGCCTGGACGACCTCGCCCAGGTTGTGCGGGATCATGTTGGTGGCCATGCCGACCGCGATCCCGGACGCGCCGTTGACCAGCAGGTTGGGGAAGGCCGCCGGCAGCACGGTGGGCTGGGTGAGCGAGCCGTCGTAGTTGGGCTCGACATCGATGGTGTCCTCGCCCAGCTCGCCGACGAGCAGCATCGCCTCCCGGGACATCCGGGCCTCGGTGTAACGCGGAGCAGCGGGTCCATCGTCTGGGCTTCCAAAATTTCCATGCCCATCAATAAGTGGAATGTTCAGGGAAAAGTCCTGCGCCATTCGCACCATTGCGTCATAGATGGCAGCGTCGCCGTGCGGGTGGTACTTACCCATACAGTTGTGCACCACGTAGCCCTCGGCGACGAAGGCATGCTCATCGGAGCCGACCTGGATGTCGTACGTGGTGGCGGGAGCCACCGCCTCGACCGAGATCACTCGAAGGAACGAGCGGCCCGTGAGGTGTTCAAGGCGGTCGGCAAGAGGCGAGCCGATCCGGCGAAGCTTACGGACCCAGCCGTCTCGCTCGGCACGCCAGAGAGGAAACGACCGCTCAGCCAGCGGCACGCCGTTGCGGTCCTTTCCGTAGCGCACTGCGCCCCCAGCCCCCGACAATGAGGCTCGGAAAGCGTTACCCGCCTCGTCTCGGAACCAACCGCCCCCGTGGTGGGCGGCGGCGAACTCCTGCATCACCGGTCCGCAGGGCAGCCGATCGTTACCCTGCTTGCCGCCGTACTGGTATCCGAGTTCGATCACCCGCCGGAGGCCGTCGCCCTTGTACCCGATCCGCACCCAAGGCAGGAGCAGCTCAGCAAGGACGGCGGCGTCCCGTCCGGTCACGGACAAGCCGAGCAGCGTTTGGTGGTTGCTCCGTCCGCTGGTCCAGTGGTGGCCGTGCAGCCCAAGGTCGGACAGCATGGCGTAGATCTGACGCACCAGCACCTCGCTGGTGCTTACGAAAACGAGTTCCCGGAACCGCTTGCGGACGTAGCCGTCGCCGTCGAAGAAGCCGGCGAGAAACGGCGCCCACGCGGAGCGGTCCGCAAGGATGTCGGCCGGGACGCGCTTGCCGGGACTGAGCGGCGTGGCGACCTCGAGCAGGCCCTCGTGACGGGCAAAGGTCAGGATGTGTTGGTCACGATGACCGGGTTTCTGTGCTTCACGCTTGCCACGTGAGGCGTTCAAGCCGTTCGCGATGGCCCACGCGTGCGCGACGTCGAGTGGTTCGACGTCGCACATGTGCAGCCGTACACGACCATCCGCCGCACGCGACCGGTCGGCGGCGAAGCCTTCTGCAACCACCAGTCCGCGAACATAGCCGTAGACGTCACCGCGCAACGGCGCAGCCGTCGAACGACCCCTGCCGTACGCCACCGTGAGGCGGCCCGTGAGGTCCCCAGCCTCGGCCCAACGGACACTCAGGTCTTCGCCCACGACCCGGAACCGCTGCCCTGGAGTCACGGTCATGGTATGACCGTTGCTCCAGGTGACTCGGACCAACTCCGAGTCCGGATTTTCGTAGACGGCCGTCACCGGGACAGCTTTCCCGTCACCGTCCAAGACCAAGTCACCGATCTCGACATCCTCAATCGGTCGCAGACCCGCGGGTGTCGAGACCAGCGTGCCTGCCACGAAGCAGTCCCCGACGATCCGGGCCGACTTGACGTGCCCCCGGTCGGGGCGGTGGCCCTGCTCGTACATCGACCAGAGGATGCGCCGGTGCACCGGCTTCAGGCCGTCCCGCGCGTCGGGCAGGGCGCGGGAGTGGATGACCGAGAAGGCGTACTCCAGGTAGGAGTCGGAGACCTCGGTGACCAGCGGGTTGTCGAAGACCCGCGCCCCGGCCTGGTCGAACGCGGACAGGTCGGCGCGGGCGCGGTCGTCCCTACGGCGTGCCATGGTTCAGCTTTCCTTCCCCAACGATCCCGGTGGTCAGGCGTCGATGGCTTCGCGGTCGACCCGGTCGGCCGACTCGATGAGCCAGTTGCGGCGGGGTTCGACCTTCTCCCCCATGAGCAGCTCGAGGATCCGCTCGGCGGCCTCGACGTCGTCGAGGGTGATCCGGCGGACCGCCCGGGTGGCCGGGTTCATGGTGGTCTCCCAGAGCTCGTCGGCGTCCATCTCGCCGAGTCCCTTGAAGCGCGGGATCGGGGTGACGATCTGCTTGCCGGCCTTCTCCAGCTTGCGGACCGTCGCCTCCATCTCGGCCTGGGTGTAGGTGTAGATCGTCTGCGGGTTGCGCCCCTTCGTGGTGATCTTGTGCAGGGGCGGCATCGCCGCGTAGAGCCGGCCGGCCTCGATCAGCGGCCGCATGTAGCGGGCGAAGAGCGTGATCAGCAGGGTACGGATGTGCGCGCCGTCGACGTCCGCGTCGGCCATGATGAGCACCCGGCCGTAGCGCATCGCGGAGAGGTCGAAGGTGCGCCCCGAGCCCGCCCCGAGCACCTGCACGATCGCCGCGCACTCGGCGTTGTCCAGCACCTGCTGGAGGTTCGCCTTCTGCACGTTGAGGATCTTGCCGCGGATCGGCAGCAGGGCCTGGTACTCCGAGGAGCGGGCCATCCGGCTGGTGCCGAGGGCGCTGTCACCCTCCACGATGAACAGCTCGCTGCGGTCCACCCCGGTGGCCCGGCAGTCGACCAGCTTGGCCGGCATCGACGCGCCCTCCAGGGCGGTCTTGCGCCGGGCGGCGTCCTTCTGCTGCTTCTGGGTGAGCCGGACCCGGGCCGCGTCGACGATCTTCTGCAGCACCGTACGGGCCTCGGCCTTGGTCTTCCGGTCCTCCAGCCAGGCCTTGAGGTGCTGCTCGACCAGGCCCTGCAGCACCTTGGTGATGCCGGCGGTAGAGAGTTCGTCCTTGGTCTGCGAGGTGAACTGCGGCTCCGGGATCCGCACGTGCACGACCGCGGTCATGCCCTCCAGGACGTCGTCCAGGGTGGGCGCGTCCTCCTTGGGCTTGAGCAGGCCACGGGTGTTGCGGGCGGCTTCGGCCAGCGTGCGCGCCAGGGCCCGCTCGAAGCCCTTGCGGTGGGTGCCGCCGTGCGCGTTGCGGATGGTGTTGGTGAAGCACTCGACGGTGCGCTCGTAGCCGGTGCCCCAGCGGAACGCCACCTCGACCTCGGCCCGGCGCTGCACGTTGGACTGCATCACGCCGTTGGCGTCGGCGGCGTTCTCCCGGTAGGTCCCCTCGCCGGTGACGAGCAGGGTCCCGGAGACCGGCCGGTCGCCGGCCGGGGCCAGGTATTCCACCATGTCGGTGAGGCCGTTCGGGAAGTGGAAGCTCTCCCGCACGGCCTCGTCGCCGGTCTCGTCGCGCAGCAGGTACGCCACGCCGGGGACGAGGAAGGCGGTGTTGCGGAGCTTGAGCCGGACCGCCTCGGTGTCGAGCTTCGCCCCGGTCTCGAAGTAGCGCGGGTCGTGCCACCAGCGGATCGAGGTGCCGGTGCGCTGACCGCGCTTCATCGCGCCGACGGTCTGCAGGCCCGGGCCGGGGGTGAACGGCGCGTCCGGGCCGTCGCCGTCGAACACCCCCGGTACGCCGTGCCGGAACGACATCGAGTGGATCTTGCCGCCCCGGCGGACGGTGACGTCGAACCGCCGGGAGAGGGCATTGACCGCGGAGGCGCCCACACCGTGCAGGCCGCCGGAGGTCTTGTAGCCCGAGCCGCCGAACTTGCCGCCCGCGTGCAGCCGGGTGAGCACCAGCTCGACCCCGGAGATGCCGGACTTGGCGTGCACGTCGGTAGGGATTCCCCGGCCGTCGTCGTCGACCTGCACCGAGCCGTCGGCGTGCAGGATCACCTCGACTTTGCTGGCGTGGCCCGCCACACCCTCGTCGGTGGAGTTGTCGAGGATCTCGTTGACGAGGTGACCCACGCCACGGCTGTCGGTCGAGCCGATGTACATGCCAGGGCGCTTGCGGACGGCATCGAGGCCCTCCAGGTGCGTCAGGTCGTCGGCCCCGTACAGGGTCTCAGGCTGTGCGGTCAACTGGTCGTACTCCCAGGTCTCGGCGGTGTGGTGCCGCTCACCGTGTCGAGCTCCCCAACTCGATCGCCGGACGCGGCGCGCCGGAGCGAGCCTAGCCCGGCGCTCCGACAGAGCTGTGGCACCCGGTGCGGTGCGTTGTCCGATTACGCTCCGCCCGCGGTCCGGATCACCCTCCGTCACCGGGGCGCCGGAGCGAGGAGGCGTCCGTCCACGACAACGATCCGACCCTCCGGCTGTCTTCCCGGGCCCGCGCACCGGGTGACCCGGCGGCCGGGTCGGGCAGCGCTCGGCGCACCCGCCGGAGGTCCGCGCCGGGAGGTCCAGCCATTGACGCATGTCACACGCCTGTGATCTGATCGCCTCCTCGGAGGATCTTTCACATTTCGATGGATGAATGAGGGGGAGGTCGCGGGATGTCCGTGTTCCGTCGTACCGCGCTCGCGGCGGCCCTGGCCGTCGCCACGGTGGCCCTGCCGGCCGCCGTGGCACCCGCCGGGCCCGCGGCGGCCGCCCTGCCCACCGCCGCCGTCGCGCTGGGCGACAGCTTCATCAGCGGCGAGGGCGCCGGGGCGTACGCCCCGGTGATCGACGTCAACGGGGTCGCCCAGGGCTTCCCCGGCTGGTCGGCGCCGAACAGCAACGCCTACTTCTGCCACCGGTCGCCGAACGCCTCACTGTTCCAGGCCGACCTGCCCGCCATCGCCTCCCGGTACAACCTGGCCTGCTCCGGCGGGCAGCCGTACGACATCGCCAACGCCTCGGCCACCCGGACCGAGGGACGGCAGGTCGCCGCCCAGCTCGACCAGCTCCGCGCGGTGGCGCAGACCCACGACATCGACCTCGTGCTGGTCGGCCTCGGCTCGAACAACAGCTCGTTCACCTTCGGCAGTGTCGCGGAGAAGTGCGCCAACCGGTTCATCGCCGACGCCTGGACCGGCTGGTGGGAGTTCTGGGCTTACCTCGGCGGGCCGGTGGAGCAGGAGCCCTGCACGGACGCCGACCTGGCCACCGCCGCGCAGTTCAGCGCCGCGACCGCGGAGACCACCGCGGCCGTCCGGCAACTCCTCACCACCCTCGACCAGGTCGACGCCGACGGCCAGCACCGGGTCGTGTTCCAGGACTACACCAACCCGCTGCCGTACGAGCTGGACCAGACCTACTGGACCGAGGACGGCCGGGACGACACCCGGGACAAGTTCCGCGCGCTGGGCGCCGAGCGGTACGCGGCCGGCTGCCCGATCCACCGGGCCAGCCTGGCGCCCGGCCAGCGCTTCTCCCAGGGCCTCGGCACCCTGGTGAGCTCGGTCCGCTCCACCCTCGCCGCCGAGTTCCCGAACGCCGACCTGGTCTACCTGAACGTGCAGCGCGCCTTCGACGGGTCCCGGCTGTGCGAGTCGGCGGGCAGCCCGGGCAACGCCCTGGCCACCCCGATCCGCCTGATGGACGGGCCGACCGGGGTCTTCGTCACCAGCCTCTCCGGCTACGACAAGCTCGACATCCAGCGGATCGCCAACACCTGCGGGACGTACTTCCAGACCTGCCAGGAGTCCTGGCACCCGAGCGCGGCCGGGCACCAGGTGCTGGGCCGCTGCCTGAGCGGCGCGGCGGCGACGAGCGCCCGGGCGGTCTCCTGCGTCCGGGCCCCGGACGGCACGATCTCGGTGAGCTGAGCCCGCGTCCCCGTGGGGCCCACCGGTCCGGCGGACCCCACGGGCTCGCGTGCGGCGTCCGCGCCGGCGACGGTCAGGACCGGACGGCGCTCCCGAGAACGTGCGGGGCGGCCGGCATCGGGAGCCGCGACGGCGGGAACCGGAACCGGTCCAGCTCGACGACGGTGAAGCCGGCGGCCCGGATCGCCGCCACGGTGTCCCGCCCGGTGTGGCAGCCGGCACAGCACCGCGGCCACAGGGTGGCGTCCGCCCAGCGCTGGGCCCGGCGCAGCCCCGGCGTCCGCGCCGCGACATGCTCGTAGAAGCGGAGCTGGCCGCCGGGGCGCAGCACCCGGTGCGCCTCCCGGAGGGCCGCCGCCTGGTCGGGCACCGAGCAGAGCACCAGGGAGAACACCACCGCGTCGGCGGAGGCGTCGGCGACCGGCAGCGCCTCGCCGAGGCCGGCGGCCACGGTCACCGGGACCGGGGCGTCGGCGGCCGCGGCCACGCCGGTGGCGCGCAGCCGGGGCTCCGGCTCGACCGCCAGGACGCCGGCCACGCCCGCCGGGTAGTGCGGGAAGTTCCGTCCGTTGCCGGCGCCCACCTCGACCACCCGTCCGCGCAGCCCGGCGACCAGGCGCCGCCGGTGCGCGGCCGCGCCAGCCTGGTCCATCGCCACGCTGGCCCGGGTGAAGACCCGGGCGAACACCGGGTGCGAGACGGCCATCAGGCGCCTCTGCCCGGGGCGCCGAGGCTGAGCAGCAGCGGACCGGCCGCGCCGTCGACCAGGTCGCCGAGGCGTACGCCGTCGAGCACGGCGAGGAAGGCGGCCTGGGCCCGGCGCAGCTCGCCGCGGAGCCGGCATCCGCCGAGCAGCGGGCAGGTCGGCTGTTCGCAGTTGACCACCTCGTCGTTGCCCTCGAAGGCGCGGACCACCTCCCCGACGGTCAGCTCGCCGGCACGCTCGGCGAAGGCCACCCCGCCGGACCGGCCCCGGATGGTCACCAGCACACCGAGCCGCTGCAACCGCTGCACCACCTTGGCCACGTGGCTGCGGGGCAGCGAGAGCTGGGTGGCGAGCTCGTCCACCGTCGTCCGGGTCTCCGACGCCGCGGTGAACATGGCGATCCGAAGTGCCATGTCCGTCGAGCGGTTGAGCTTCACACCATCGACCCTAACGAGCCGCGTCAGCTCGCGGAACAGACGCACGGTCCGGTTGTGCGATGTGATCGGGACTACGTCCGCCCCGGGACCTTCGACCCTGAAGGGGAATCTCAAATTCCTGTTCAGTGGGGCTCGACCCGTTCCACGCCCCGAAGGAGTAGTTGTGCTCTCGGAATCCTCCGCAGCCGTGGTGACCGCCACCCTGCCCGCCGTGCAGGCCCACGGTGAGGCGATCACCGGCCGGTTCTACCAGCGGATGTTCGACGCCCACCCGGAGCTGCTGGACATCTTCAACCGGGGCAACCAGGCCACCGGGCAGCAGAAGGCGGCGCTCGCCGCCGCCGTGGTCGCGTACGCCGAGCACCTCACCGGCGGCAGCACGGTGCCGTGGGGGCCGATCCTGGACCGGATCGCGCACAAGCACGCCTCGCTGGGCATCACGGCGACCCAGTACCCGATCGTCGGCCGGCACCTGCTCGCCGCGGTGGCCGAGGTGCTCGGCGAGGCCGTCACGCCGGCCGTCGCGGCCGCCTGGGACGAGGTCTACTGGCTGCTGGCCTGCGAGCTGATCGCCCGGGAGGCGCGCCTCTACACCGTCGCCGGCGTGCCGGAGAACGGCGCGGTGTGGCAGGAGTGGCGGGTGGTGGAGAAGACCCCGGAGACCGCCGACGTCACCTCGTTCACCCTGGTCCCGGCCGACGGCGGCCCGGTGCCCGGCTTCACCCCGGGGCAGTACGTCTCGGTCGCGGTCGACCTGGCCGGCGGCCGGGGGCAGCAGATCCGGCAGTACAGCCTCTCCGGCCGGCCCGGCGCCGACCACTGGCGGATCACCGTCAAGCGGGTGCGCGGCGTCGACGGCGCACCCGACGGCCTGGTCTCCGGCTTCCTGCACGACCGGGTGGCGGCCGGCGACACGCTCCGGCTCAGCCCGCCGTTCGGCGAGGTCAGCGCGGTCGGCGACGCCGGGCCGCTGCTGCTGGTCAGTGCGGGCATCGGCCTCACCCCGGCGATGGCGGCGCTGGCGCACCTGGCGGCCACCGAGCCCGAGCGCCCGGTGACGATGGTGCACGCCGACCGGACCGGCGCCGCGCACGCCCTGCGGCACGAGCTGCCCGGGCTGCAGGAGCGGCTGCCCAACCTGTCGGTCCGGCTCTGGTACGAGGACACCGCCGACGGGGAACTGACCGGGCTGAAGGCCGAGATCGCCGACGGGCTGGTCGAGCCGGCGCTGATCCCGCTCGCCCCGGCGGCACACGTCCACCTGTGCGGGCCGGTGCCGTTCATGGCCCGGGTCCGGGGCGGCCTGCTGCGCCGGGGCGTACCGGACGAGCGGATCGCGTACGAGGTGTTCGGCCCCGGCATGCTGCGCTGAGCGCCGTCGGCCGCGGTCACCGGGCGGGGGGGGGGGGGGGGGGGAAGCC